>NZ_JAHMSC010000028.1:0-63006 GCF_018986375.1 Pseudomonas sp. CVAP#3 | reverse complement strand
TCCAGCGGGAGCAAGCTCCCTCGCCACAGATACTTCTCAGGCCTCCAGACTTCCTTAAGTGAACAGCATTGCGTCTTGTGCGGGCTTTGTTGCATCTGGGGCTTTGTCTATCACTCACCTTTTCAAGGCGTGGGCGCCAACGCCAGATTGGCTCGCCCAACACTCGACAGCTCGGCGGGACTTGCGCAGGCGACAAAATCCTCCTTGCGCAGTAGCACCAGCGCGATCAGTGATACCACGCCCGTGCCGATGTAAAAGTACCAGGGCGAGGTAATGTCGCCGGTTACCTTGATCAGCCAGGTCGAAATCAGCGGTGCGCTACCGCCAAATACCGCCACCGGAATGTTGTACGCCACCGCGATGCCGGTGGAGCGGATTCGGGTAGGCAATAACTCGCTCATCAACGCGTAAGTCGACGAGGCATACAGGCCGAACAAAATCGCCACCGTCATCAACGGGTAAATAAACGAGGCCGCCGTTGCCGTGGGTGCCGATTTGAACAGCCAGTACATCGCCAAAGTGGCCAGGGTGCCGATCACCAACAAAAACGGCTTGCGCCCGTATTTATCGGTGAACGCTCCGCCGAACGGCATGACCACTGCGGCCGAGAGGCTGGCAACGAAGACGTAGAGCAAGGTCGTGCCGCTGTCGAACTTGAGGATGCTCGACATGTAGGTCGAGGCGAAAGTCAGCACCAGATAGAAGATCGAGCTGTGCAGGGTAATGATGAAGAACACCAGGGCAATCGCCCTTTTCCACTGCCAGACTTCTCGCAGCGGGGCTTTGGAAGTTTCCCCTGCGCGCTGCAACGCCAGGAACTCGGGACTGTCTTCGAGCTTCAGGCGGATGTACATCGAGATCAGGCCCAGCGGCGCCGCTATCAGGAACGGAATACGCCAGCCCCAGGCTTGCATGAGGTCAGCGCCCATCACCCAGGTCATGCCGTTAGCCACCGCACCGCCCAGCAACAGGCCGAGCACCGCGGTTACCATCAACCAGCACGTCGCGAATCCGCGTCGCCCGGGCCCGGCGTACTCGGAGATGAAGCTGGTGATGGTGCCGATCTCGCCACCGGCCGAGAAGCCTTGCACACAGCGGATCAACACTAGAAGAATCGGCGCTGCGATACCCAGCGTGGCATAGGTCGGCAACAGCCCGAGCAGAACGGTAGAGCCGGCCATCATCACCAGCACCGTGATCAGGGTTTTGCGCCGGCCGATCTTGTCCGCCAGCGGACCGAAGAACAGCCCCCCCAGCGGCCGGATGAAAAAGCTCAAGGCAAAAGCCGCAAAACTGGCGAGCAGGCTGGTGGTCGGGTCGTCGGAGACGAAGAACGCCCTGCCGATATAGACGGCGAGAAAACCGTAGACGCCGTAGTCGTACCACTCGATCAGGTGGCCGGAGGTTGCACCGATAAACGCCCGACGCCGTTGCCGGGCCGGGTTTTTCTGTTGAATGCCCACGTGAGGGACTCCTGTCTGACTTCTATCCATGGAAAACACAACTCAGGGAACTGCAGTACCACTCGCGGCCTCCTTCAACCAGAGGCGCAAGTCGGTCTTGAGAATCTTGCCGTAACTGTTCTTGGGCAACTCTGCGCGAAACACATACTTCTTGGGCTTTTTGAACGACGCCATGTGTTCGATGAACCAGGCATTGAGCAAAGACTCGTCGAGCCCCCCTGTACTGCGGGGGACGACAAACGCTACCACCGATTCCCCCCACTGCACATCCGGCTCGCCCACTACACAGACTTCAAATACTTCAGGGTGTTGCGCCAGCACTTCCTCGACTTCCCGCGGGTACACGTTGCAGCCCCCGGAAATGATCACATCCTTGGAGCGATCGGTCAGCGTCAGATATCCCGCGCAATCAAGAAAACCGATGTCGCCGGTCAACAGCCAACCATCCACCAAGGTCTGGCGAGTCGCCGGCTCATTGCGCCAGTAGCCCTGCATGACGGTGGGTCCGCGCACGGCGATTTCCCCCGACTGGCCGGGTGGCAACGGCCGGTGCTCAGGGTCCAGAATCCTGATTTCCACGCACGAATGTGCCCGCCCCACGGAAGCGGCCAGCGAGGCCCAGTCGGGACGGTTGCGATCCGCAATCAGCTCTCGCGACAAGGCGCTGATCGTCATCGGGCTCTCGCCCTGACCGTAGATCTGCACCAGCCGCGCGCCAAAGGTCTCGACCGCGTCTTGCAGATCCGCCAGGTACATCGGCGCACCACCGTAGACGATGGTTTTGATCCCGTCGCCGCCATAGCCTTGGCGACGGGCCTGCTCAACCATGCGCTTGACCATGGTCGGCGCGGCGAACAGGGTGATATTGCGCACCTTGCTCGCCAGCTCGAACAGCTCGTCGGCCTTGAAACCACGGGACTCGGGGACCACATGGCGAGCACCGCAACGCACATGAATAAAGTTGTAGAGGCCGGCGCCATGGGACATCGGGGCCGCGTAGACCACCGCGTCATCCGGGCTGACCGGATCAACGTCGAGCGGATAACACAGCGACATGGCCGTCAGGTTGCCATGAGAGAGCATCACCCCCTTGGATCGCCCGGTGGTGCCAGAGGTATAGAACAGCCAGGCAAGGTCATCGGCATCACGAGAACAGGGATCTTCCAGCGTCGTTGCATCGACTGAAGCGCACGCCAGACTGGCCGCTGCATTCAGTTCTCGACAGTCCTGCGGCAACGCCTCGGGCGAGAACACCTTGCCACCATCGGTGAAAATCAGCCGGGCTTGCGCATTGTCGACGATCCAGCCGGCTTCAGCAGGGTGCAGCTTGCAGTTGATCGGCACCACCACCGCGCCCACCCACCAGACGGCATAAAGCAGTTCGAGGTATTCGCAACTGTTCTTCATGAACAGCGCCACATGGTCGCCGGGCGCAATACCGTGCTCGTTTATAAGTTGCGCTGCACGGCTACGGACACGGGCGGCAAACGTGGCGTAGTCGGCGACTTGCCGCTGCCCCTCAAACAACGCTGGACGCTCTGGCCAGCGTCGGCCGGCGTCGTTCAACCAGTTGGCAATGTTCATGCTCAAACCCTGCGTGCCTGAAGCACTGAGGCGTAATTGGCGACCGCCATGCCGCCCATGTTGAACAGCAGACCGAACTCGGGATTCGGTACAGCCAGGCCGATCGGCTCGCCAGTCAGCTGCCGAAAGGCCATTGCATGCATCGACACCCCCGTGGCACCCACCGGATGCCCCTTGGCCTTGAGCCCGCCCGACAGGTTCACCGGCAGACGTCCACCCGCCCGCACGATACCGTCATCCAGCGCCCGATGCCCCTCGCCTTTGGGTGCCAGGCCCATGGCTTCGTAGATCAGCAGTTCGGCGATGGTGAAGCAGTCATGAACCTCGGCAAAGCTCAGGTCGGCCAAGGTGATATTGGCCCCACGCAAGGCCGAATGGATCGCACGCTGCGGGCCTTCAAACGCGAGGATGTCGCGCTGGGCAATCGGCAGGAAATCGTTGACCTGAGTCACCGAGCGAATCAGTACGTCACGACGAAACCGCCTGGCGCGCTTGGACGAGGCCAGCACAATGGCGGCAGCCCCATCGCTGATCAGCGAACAATCGGTCAGGCGCAGCGACTCCGCCACATACGGGTTGCTCTTCGACACGTTGTTGCAGTGTTCGAAATCCATGACCCGGTGCATCTGCGCCAAGGGGTTGGCCATTGCATTGGAGTGGTTCTTCGTGGCGATCGCGGCCATCGATGCCATCGGGCACTGATAGCGGTCACGGTACTGTTGCGCGGCCAGGCCGAACAACTGCGGAAAACTGAGCCCGGCCTCTTCGACGTCGTTTTGATAACCGGCACCGGCCAGGGCCTTGGTGACGTCGGCCGTGGAGTTGGAGGTCATCTTCTCGGCGCCCACGATCAACACCAGTTCGGCTGAGCCTGAGCGGATCGCGTTGATCCCCGCGTGAATCGCCGCCGAACCCGAAGCGCAGGCGTTTTCGCAACGGGTCGCGGGCTTGAAGCGCAAGCCTGGGTCGGCTTGCAGCATCAACGAGGCGGGAAAACCATCCGCAACCATGCCCGAGTTGAAATGCCCGAGGAACATCGCGTCGATGGCTGAGGCGTCGATGGCGGCGTCTTCCAGGGCTTCGCGGGTGACCTGAACGATCAGGTCTTCCAATGTGGAACCGTCCAGACGACCAAATCGAGAGTGCGCGGCAGCGACGATGGATACGGAATCATGGGGCATGGTGATTTTCTTCTGTGCTTGGATCAGGCATTCCCTACAATGACCTACAGTCCGGATCGCTCGCTAGTTCGTGCAACTACGTACATGAATAAGTAACCGCTCCGATACAAAGCGTCGTCAGTACCGGATTTAATCGAGGCAGGATGCCCAATGAGCGTTTTCGCACATCAACTGAAAGACCTTGAGCGCCTGGCATTCAAGGTGTCACCCGCCCCGCAACTCATCACCGGCAACCGCGTGATGCTCGACTGCAACGAGGCATTCCTGGAACTGTTCGGCTTCCAGCGCGAAGAGCTTCTGGGCCATCTGACCCTGCTGATCTATCCCTCCCAGGCGGACTACAAGACCATCGGCAATCGCAGCCAGACCTGGTTGCGCAACAGCCAGAGCGGCTCCTACTCCGACGAACGCTTCATGCAACACAAAAGCGGCGAAGTGTTCTGGGCCAGGTCGCACGGTTATAGCCTGACCCCCGACGATCCGTTCCAACTGATGGTCTGGCACTTCGAACGCATGGACCGGCCGCACCACGCCACGGTCAATCTCACACCCCGCGAACGCGAAATCTCGATGCACATCGTCAATGGCCTGACCTGCAAGGAAGTGGCCAAAAAACTGGCGATTTCCCACAGAACCGTGGAAGTCCACCGCGCCCGCCTGATGAAAAAGCTGCAGGCCAAGAACAGCGCGGAGTTGGTGTCGAAGATTATTTTTGTGAGTTGACGGACGAGCCCCCAGACACGTCATAAACAGAAGTCCGTTCAGTATTCGCGCAGAGGTCGAGAGTGGAGGAATACGCTCAGGGAACTCCCGGCAAAAGCCTCCAGTCACAGCTATATGTGGCATCCCGCCGCCCTGCGAAGCCGACAACAATGAACAACGAAGAGCTTGTCTCCAAGCCAGCGGTCAGGGCTCATGGTTCGTGGTTGAAAAAACTGGGACCGGGGCTGATTACCGGCGCCGCCGACGACGACCCCAGTGGTATCGCAACCTACTCGCAAGCCGGCGCGCAGTTTGGTCTGAACACGCTCTGGACGTTGTTACTGACGTTCCCCCTGATGGTCGGCATTCAGGTCATCAGCGCCAAAATCGGTCGGGTCAGCGGTCACGGACTGGCAACCAATATTCGCCATCATTACCCCAAGCCCTTTCTACTCTCCATTGTCGGGCTACTGCTGATCGCCAATACCGTAAACATTGCCGCCGACGTCGCCGCAATGGGTAATGCGACGAAGTTGTTGATCGGTGGGCCGACTCACTTCTACGCCGTTGGCTTCGGGGTAGTTTCGTTACTGCTGCAGATGTTCATTCCCTACAGCCGCTATGTGCGCGTACTCAAGTGGCTGACCCTGGTATTGCTGGCTTACGTGGGCATAATTTTTGCGGTGCAGATCCCATGGGGCAAGGTCGCTCTGCAGACGGTATGGCCGCATCTGTCCTGGAAGCCGGAATACATCACCATCGTCGTGGCCATTTTCGGCACAACCATCAGCCCCTACCTTTTCTTCTGGCAGGCCTCCCAGGAAGTGGAAGAAATGGAGGCTCGTCCCGACGCAGACTCGCTGATCGGGGCTCCAGAGCAAGCAAAGGTCAATTTCCGGCGGATCCGAATCGACACGATCATTGGAATGGCATTCTCCAACATCATCGCGTTTTTCATCATGCTGACCACCGCCGTCACTCTTCACATGCACGGTTTGACCGATATCCAGACCTCCGAACAAGCGGCGAGTGCTCTGCGTCCCATCGCCGGAGAATTTTCCTTCTGGCTGTTCAGTGCCGGCATCATCGGCACCGGTTTGCTGGCCATACCGGTGCTGGCAGGTTCCGCCGCCTACGCAATGGCGGGGGCGTTTCAATGGAAAAACAGCCTGGCCGACGAGCCAAAAACCGCCAAAGGCTTCTACGGCGTCATTGCGGCAGCAACGCTGTTGGGCGTTCTGCTGTGCTTTGCGCCCATTGATCCGATCAAGGCTTTGCTGTGGAGCGCCGTGATCAACTGCGTCATGGCCGTACCGATCATGTTCACCATGATGTTCATGGCATCGCGCAAGGACATCATGGGTGAGTTCGTCATTCACCCAGGCTTGCGGATTCTGGGCTGGTGTTGTTCGCTGGCGATGGCATTGGCGGTCGTCGCGATGTTTTGGGGAATGCTCGCCGGTTGATCCTATTCAGCACCAACGCAATGAGGGCCAGATTTATTGTCGAGTACTCGCCTCAAATCAAGATAAATCGGCCCCCCCTTTATATTTCAGCACTTCTTCGCCTGCTCTTTCGCCTGCGCCCACACACGCTCTTCCTGCTCGCGCAGCTCCGGTGTGAACTCCGCACCGAAGTCCTCGGCCTCGAAAACCTGGCGAATTTCGATTTCAGCCTCTGTACCCGGCATCGGATTGGGGCAGCGTTTGACCCAGTCGATGGCTTCCTGCTTCGACTTCACCTGCCACAGCCAGTAGCCGGCGATCAGTTCCTTGGTTTCGGCGAACGGGCCGTCGATCACTGTGCGTTTCTCACCCGAGAAGCGCACGCGGGTGCCTTTGCTGCTGGGGTGCAGGCCTTCGCCGCCGAGGAGGATGCCGGCCTTGACCAGCTCTTCGTTGTAGTTGCCCATCGCGGTCAACAATTCCTGGCTGGGCATCACGCCGGCTTCGGAATCCTGGCTGGCTTTTATAATGATCATGAATCGCATCGTGTTATCTCCGTTTGATGTGAACTACTCACTACCTTGTCGAACGGTAGCGCCGCAAATCGACAGTCCTTCACTATATATTTCCACGCCGCCAAAAGGTCCTAGGACATTTCCCGCGAACAGCGGCGTCATTGATGAACTGGAAAGCCTCTCGCCGTGAAGATACCTTTGAATTGTCGCTGCAAATGAGCGACCGGTTGTGACAGGCCGTAAAAGTGTAGGCCTCTCGAGACTACCGGAGTTCCACCATGAAAAAGATCCCCCTCAATCTCCCCGAGAAAACCACCACTCCTGTAAGCAATCTCTTCACCCTCCTCCCCGACATCGACACCGAGACCCTGCTGATCCACACCAGCGAAACCCTCGCCTCGCTCAACGTCATGACCAGCGACCTGGCCTTCCAGCTCGAAGACTCGCGTCGCAACGTGGCGTTGGCGATTCAGCAGTTGATCGTGCTGGGCGAACTGCTGGTGAACCGGGCGCTGGAGCACTTCGACACGCCGGACGCATCGCACGAACCTCAACCCGCCGCTCACCACTGAGTCGTCACGTTCTGCTCATGAATGGAGGTTCTGCCATGACTCGATACATGCCCATCACCGGCATCGACTGCACTGTCGCATCCCTGTTGATCGACACCGAAGCGCCGCTGGACGTGCTGCATGAAACAGCCGCCTACCGCATCCGTACCGCGACACAGTTGTTGGAGATCGTCGCCACCGGCGAGGGGGTTCACAGTGAACTGGCCCGCGCGTTGGTGGTTTCACTGCGCGATGGTTGTGATTTGCTGGATGTCGTTGGGCGACGATTGCAGGCGCAGGTTTTGTCGGCGTGAAGAAGAAAGTGGCCCTCGCGGGCCACTTTTAGCAATTGAGTTCATCCGGACGATGCTCACGATAAGCCTCTGACTCAACGGAAGGTTTCACTTAACGTAACTTTCTGACGACCCAATCCGTGGATATCGCTTCGTAAAACTGCCTCGGCACCGTTCCTTCCGTGGTCAGGGTCAGACATTTCCCGCAAGCCAAAGCGTCGTGTGTGAACTTGTGCGGGATGAGCTGCAAACCTAATCTGGGCAAGCGATACAGACGGTTCGTCTCAAACCGATTGATCGAGATCGCCACTGCCACCAGACTCCACTTTCTGCACTACCCGCTGACAAGGAGGCCACATGCAACGCACTGCGCTACCCAGCCACCTTGTTGGCATTGGCTTGTACACCCCGGCAGAAGCCGCGCTTTACACCGGCATTCCGGCCGCTGACATCCGCCGCTGGTTGTTCGGGCATACCGCCCACGGCGCTCTGCATCCTGGCCTGTGGCCCTCCGAGCTGGCTGATTTGGGCGAGCCCATCCTGGGCTTTCACGACCTTCTCGAAATTCGCTTTGTTTACGCTTTCCGTAAACACGGCGTTAGCCTGCAAGCTATTCGCAGCGCTTCGCTGCAAGCAAAAGCGATGTTTGATCAGGCCTATCCCTTTACCTGCAAACGATTCCAAACAGACGGAGGGAGCATTTTCGCCACGGTTATGGATGAACTCGGCGATGACGCCTTGCTCGATCTGGTGAAAAGGCAATACGCCTTCAAACAGGTCATCACTCCGTCGCTCTATGAAGGCATTGATTACACAGGCTCAGGTACCGCTCAACGCTGGTACCCGATCAAACACAGCAAGGCCATTGTTCTCGACCCTTCCAGAAACTTTGGAAAACCTGTGCTTTCCGTTACAGGGATCGACACAGCAACTGTTTTCAGTGCTTATCAAGCCGAAGGGAACGATGCCAAGCGCGTTGCTCAACTTTACGAGATACCCGCCAGCGCAGTAGACGCGGCAGTTAATTTCGAGCTTAGGAATGTGGCTTGAACTTCCTGCTGGACAACAATCTCCCTCCCGCTCTGGCCCGCGCCCTTAACGAACTCTCCAAATCCGAAGGCCACACCGTGACGCCACTGCGGGACAAATTCCCACAGAGTGCGACTGATATAGCGTGGATTTCAACGTTGAGTGAAGAAGGTGGATGGGCCGTTATCTCACAGGACAAATTTACCAAAGGCGATATTGAAAAAAGAGCCTTTCGTGAATGCGGCCTTCCAATATTCTGCTTGGCCAGACATTGGGGGAATGAACCTTACTGGAGCAAAGCTCACAATCTGGTGCGGTGGTGGCCGGCAATCTTGATCCAGGCAGATCTGATAAACAGAGGCACAGCGTTCCGTGTGCCTTGGAAGTTCGCGACTCATGGAAAACTTGATCAGATAAAAACCTAAAGCCCAGCCCTACACCGCAATGCTGTTCACTTAAGGAAGTCTGGAGGCCTGAGAAGTATCTGTGGCGAGGGAGCTTGCTCCCGCTGGACTGCGTAGCAGGCCCAATTCAGGGCCGCTTCGCGCCCCAGCGGGAGCAAGCTCCCTCGCCACAACTGCGGATGCGCCTGAAACATCGGCTTAAGTGAACAGCATTAAGCCCTACACCGGACTTTTTCATTTCAGCGCGGTCCTGCCCCCCCACCACCGCTTCACCCACAACGTCCCCACAATCCCCACGACAATCGAGGCCAATGGCAACGTCGAGGTCAAATTCAGTGTCGGGAATACCAGCAAAATCTGTGAGTCGTTGCCGCCGAGCATCATCGACGCGCCGATGCCCATCAGCACCCCGGCCAATAAGTGTACGCATGCCTTGGACAGGTTGAACGGCTGGTAGCGGAAGGTCTTGCGGCGCAGGGTGAAGCTGAGCATGCCCACCAGCAGCATCACGAACACCACGACGCGCTGGCCGGTGAGGGTCGTTTGTTCGGGCATCCAGAACAGCTGTGACAGGTGGTAGAAGAACACGCTGGGCGTCCATTCCGGTTCGAAGGTGTACAGCGCGCTGGTCAGCGCCCCTAGCAACATGCTGGAGAACACCAGGTGTTTGTCGCCGTGAACATAAGCCAGAAACAGCAACGCCATCAGCACCACACCCAGGGTGAGCAGATAGTGGCTGCTGGAGATTTCGGGCATCAGCAGGGTTCTGTGCTCGGGCAACATGTTGAGCCGATACCAGAGCACAATCCCCAGCACCCAGCCAACAATCGTAAAGGCTTTATTGAGATTGCCGCAGGTGAGTTTGGTCAGGGTGCCGACACTGCAACCGTCGTTGAGCACCGAGGCGACGCCAAATAGCAGTCCGCCACCGATCAGCAACGGATACCCGACTTCTGGCGTGAACAATGGCTGGCTGATGCCGAAATGGCGATAAATCGGCGCCAGCAGCAGGCCGAACAGCCCGCAGGAAACCAGTGCCACGAACAAGGTGGGCCGACGCTTGAGCAGCAAAGCGCTGGCATTGACCAGGCACATGCCCATCCGCTGCGAAACCCAGCCAATCAGGAATGCAAGCAACCACGCGATCAGCAACGAAAGCACACGCCTCCTCACACCTCGGCAGGCCCATCGATGGATTAAAGACTAGTCGGCTTTTCAGTGGGCTCGCCAAGGCGACAACTACGCCATCGTATCGACCCGCTCAATGTTGTCAGCCAACGCAAAGACTGGCTAACAGCGGGATTCCTGCTAGCTTTCAAGCGAGTTCTACACTTCGCCCAGCGGCGCCTTTTCTGTCTGCGCCAGCCATTCAGCCCACCTCGAAAGGGACCTCATGACCACTCTCAAAGACCGTCTGAAGCAGGGCAAGGATGCGCGCAAGCAGTGCTCGCGCAATGCTCAGGCGCTGCTCGGCAAGACTGATCGCGACCCAGTGCCCTTGATCAAAGCCTCCAGTGCAGGGCGAATCCGCTCGCTGAACGAGTTGCGCTTCGGGCGCATGCTGGTTTCGCCGTTCGCCTTCTATCGTGGCAACGCCCTGCTGCATGCCCACGACCTGTCCGGGACGCCGGACATGGGGCTGCATTCAACCATTTGTGGCGATTGTCACCTGATGAACTTCGGTGGTTTTGGCACGCCGGAACGCAACCTGCTATTCAGCGTCAACGACTTCGATGAAGCTCACCCGGGTCCATGGGAATGGGACCTGAAACGGCTGGTGGCAAGCTTCCTGGTCGCCATTCGCGACCTGCGCCACGTTGCGTCAGTGGAGGAAGACATCTGTCGCCGTGTGGTCTCAGCCTATCAGGAGAGCATGGCCGAATGCGCCGAACAGAGTGCCCTGGAAATCTGGTACGACGCCCTCGGTTACAACGAATTGCTCAAACAGGAACCCTCCACCAGCACGCTGGAGCATGTGAAAAACGCCATTAACAAAGCCGAGCATCGCACCCACGCGGAACTGCTGCCCAAGATATGCCAGCGCGATAAACACGGCCGCTTGCTGATCCGTGATGATCTGCCATATATCTTCCATCTGCACAAAGACTCCACGCTACTGGACGCCAATGATGACTGGATGCGCGTGGACGATTGGCGACCCCCGTACGACACCCTCATGCACGATTACCGAGCCACACTGATGGGCGATCGTCGCGATTTGCTGGCGCGCTTCCAGGTCCAGGACCTGGCGTTCAAAGTCGTTGGGGTGGGCAGTGTCGGGACGCGCTGCCTGGTTGCGCTGCTGACCGACGATCAGGAGCGACCGCTGTTTTTGCAGCTCAAGGAAGCGCGCCGTTCGGTGATTGCCGATTACGTCAAAGCCAAATCGCGGATACGCCATGACGGCCAGCGCGTGGTTGAAGGCCAGCGCCTGATGCAGTCGGCCAGCGATCTGTTTCTCGGTTGGACCACCAGCCCCAACGGCCAGCACTTCTACGTGCGCCAGCTACGGGACATGAAAATATCGGCGGAGCTGGAAACCTTCGATGCCGAAACGTTTTCCGCGTATGGCCACATCTGCGGTAAAGCCCTGGCTCGAGCCCATGCCAAAGCCTCCGGTCAAGCTGCACAAATCAGCGGATACATTGGCAAGAGCGAGGACATGGCCAATGCACTGTTCAAGTACGCCAAGGCCTATTCCGACCAGAACGAGCGCGACTTCGAACGCTTTCAACGAGCCTGCCGCAAAGGCAAGCTACAGGCCCGTTCGGAAACTGATTTTGCCGCTGATCATCTGCCTTAGGTGCGCACCTCAATAAATACAAAGGGTGACCGACCCGGTTCTACTGAGCTATAAACCGGTCGTTCTTACGCATAATTTTTTCGATTCACATTTTGTTAAGAAGTGGCCTCGTATACTTCCGAGTCCTGTTTTACTCTCGGCCCTCATCCTTTGGTAGCCTGATGCCTATGTCACGCCCTGCCCCACTCCTGTTGTTACTTACCTGTCTGCTGTTCTTCTTCGCCCTTGGCAATCACCAGTTGCAAGGTTCCACCGAACCCCGCGTTGCCGGGATTGCGATGGAAATGCACCTGGATAACGACTGGGTGACGCCGCGTCTGTTCGGTCAACCCTTTCTGGAAAAACCACCGCTGAGCCTTTGGCTCGATGCCGGAGCGATCCGTGCGTTTGGTGGCACGCCATTGGCCGTGCGCCTGGCCTCGGCCTTCGCCGGGTTGTTCAGCGTGATGCTGCTGTACGCCATGCTGCGCCGATTTGGCCGTCCAACGACCATCGCCTGGGTTGCCGGGATCATGCTGGCGACCATGGCCAGTTACTGGGGCAACGTTCGCGGTGTTGGCGAAGATGCACTGCTGAGCCTGGGCGTAACCCTGGCGCTGCTGTCGTTCTATCAGGCTCATCGCCAACAAGCCGAACAGCGCGGAGCCTTGGGTAGCTGGCTGCTCTTCGCTGTCGGCATCGCCATCGCCACGTTGAGCAAAGGTGTGCTGGGCCTGGCAATGCCGGGGGTGGTGATCTTCGCCTACCTGCTGGCCGAAAGCCTGATCGACAAACGCTTCAGCCTGCCGCGCTGGATGGGGCCGGCACTGGCGACCCTGCTCGGGCTGATCCCTTTGGTGATCTGGCTGTTCATGCTCTATCAGCGCGGTGGCTCGCAGGCACTGGCCGAAGTGCTCCTGACCAACAGCGTCGGGCGCTTCAACGGCTCGTTCGTTGAAGCCGGCCACTACGAGCCGTTCTATTACTACCTGGCCAAACTGCCGGAAGCCTTCCTGCCGTGGAACATCCTGGTGTACCTGGGGTTGTGGCATTTCCGTAAGAGCCTGGTGAACAATCGCTACCTGCTGTTTTTTACGCTGTGGCTGCTCGCCCAGTTCTTCATGCTGACCCTCGCGTCGAGCAAGCGCACGGTGTACCTGATGTCGCTGACGCCGGCCGCCGCCGTACTGGCCGCAGAATATGCGGCAGTGCTATACGAGCGCTTGCGCAAGCACACCGAAGCATCAACTTTGCTCGGCAAAATCGCCCGCAATCGTCGCGGTATCGCAATCGGCATCATCAGCGTGCTGTTCGTCAGTTATCTGGCCGCGGCCCAATGGATCGTCCCGCGTGCTGACCGCAAACTGTCGTTCCTGCCATTGACCGAGCAAATCCAGACCATGCAGGCCAACGGACAAGAAGTTGCGCTGTATCAGGCGAACGAACGGACTGCCGGGGCAACGGTGTTCTACACCCACACCCTGCTCAAGGACTTGCAGACCGAAGCCGAGCTGACGGCATTTCTCGCCGCCTCTCCCACGCATGTGGCGCTGATTGCCGCCGAGACTGAGCCCAAGGCCCCGTTGAAGGTACTGAAGAAAATGCTGGTGGGGCGTCAGGATTACTATTTCGTCGCACAGTAAAACGGCCAGCAAAAAAAACGGCACCTGATGCAGGTGCCGTTTTTATTGCCTGGCAAAAGTAGCCTGGGAGGATCAACCCGCCGGGCTATTTGATATCGACTGATTGCCAGTCAGAGGCTTCGATCAGCCCCAGCAGTTTCGGCTGGGTTTGCGCGGTATCCAGCGTAAAAAACAGCGACGCGCCATACCCTGGGGTCGATGCTGGCAACTTCAGTTCTTTTTCCAGATCCGCCATGCACTCGCTGTGGGTGACCAGCACCAGGTTACGGCCGGCGACCTTGTGCGCCAGCACGTCACGCAGCATCGTGCCTTTGCAGTTGAAGAGCCAATCCTGGGCACTGCCGAGCGTATTGAACATATAGCGCGACGTTTGCGTGGTCCGCGTCAACGGACTGTTGTAGATATCGGCGTTAGTCAGGCCAAGGCGTGCGAATTGCGCACCGATCCCGACAGCCACCGCACGCGCGCGTTCGGTAATGCCATCGGCACTGTCCAGGCAAGGGGCGGTGGAGTGGTCGCATCGCTCAACGTGACGGATCAGCACAATCGTATCGCCCTTGGCCCAACTGGCCGCCAGGGCCTTGTCCCCCACAATGTTGCCGTGGGCCAGGTCCGCCGGACCGACTGGGCGCAGCAGCCAGAATGCCAACGCGATAACAAAGAGTGATGCCAGTAATGCAAGGGCAATGTATTTAGCGCGAGTGAGCCCACCCCGGTTCAGTGAACGCTTGATACCCGCAAGACCCAATCTTGAATCCACCTTCACACCGCCTCGGACACACGAATACCCAATTGTACGGGCAACATTAAAAGTCGACGCGTAACTACCCAGTGAAATGAATGTGAAAAAATGCTCAACCGACGAGCATGCCCCGTATTTTCTCGTTACGAAAAACGTTTCAGCTATCGCGCCTGCCGCCGATACACCCTCTACGAACACATTCTGCTGGCCTCCAAAAACAATAATCTTCCAGCCAACTGACGATAAGCAGCACAACGTTCCTGGAGGAATTTTTGATGAATAGCTGGTTCGCCAACATCAGCGTCAACCTGAAGCTGAGCCTGGGCTTCGGCCTGGTGCTGGCCCTTACGTGCATTCTCGCCCTGACCGGCTGGACCAGCCTGGGTGGGTTGATCGACCGCAGCAACTGGATGAGCGATATCACTCAGCTCAATGCGGGTCTGACCAAACTGCGGGTTACCCGTTTGCAGTACATGCTGGCCGACGGCGACGAAACCGTGGCACAGACCGTGCAAACCGCCCTCGACGGCTTCAAGGCCCAGCAGCAAAAACTGCTGTCGAGCCTCAAGAGCCCGGAAAACCTCAAGCTGCTCAATGAACAGGGCACAGTTATCGATGCCTACCAGCAATCGCTGAACAAAATGCGCAGCGCCTATCGGACCGTGAGCAGTGTGCGTCAGACCATGGGGCAGAATGCCGAAAGCGCCAACACGCTGATCAATGACATCGACACCCGCGTGCGCCAGATGCCCTTGAGCGATCAACGCTTCGAACAATTCCTGGCCATCACCGAAGCCAAGGAACAGTTTCAGCTCGCCCGCTACGAGGTTCGCGGTTACATCGCTGACAGCAATCCGGCCACCGAGCAAAAAGCCATCGCCCAGATGGACGCGGCCATCGCCAGCCTGAAAACACTCAACACGCATTTCGCCGACAGCCAGCAAGATGCGTTGCGTCAGCTGCAAAATGCCTTGCTCAATTACCGCAACGCATTGCAGGCCTACAAAGCGGCCAACAACGACGCCGTTGTGGCTCGCCAGGAAATGACTGTCCAGGGCAATGACATCGTTACGCGCAGTGACGCGCTGTATCAGATCCAGCTGGATCGCCGTGACGCCGAAAGCACTCAGGCGCGTACCCTGCAACTGATCAGTACGTTGCTGGCATTGCTGGTTGGCGTTCTCGCGGCCGTGATCATCACCCGACAGATCACCCGCCCACTGCGCGAAACCCTGGCAGTGGTCGAGCGCATCGCTGGCGGCGACCTGACCCATGATGTCCACGTCACCCGTCGTGACGAACTTGGCGTATTGCAGCAAGGCATCGCACGGATGGGCGTCACCCTGCGCGAACTGATCAGCGGTATCCGCGACGGCGTCACCCAGATCGCCAGCGCTGCCGAAGAGCTGTCGGCCGTCACCGAAGAAACCAGTGCCGGGGTCAACAGCCAGAAGATCGAAACCGATCAGGTTGCCACCGCCATGCACGAAATGACCGCCACCGTGCAGGAAGTCGCGCGCAACGCCGAAGAGGCGTCGCAGGCGGCAGCAGCGGCTGACGGTGAAGCCCGCGAAGGCGATAAAGTGGTCAACGAAGCGATCGCTCAGATCGAACGTCTGGCCAGTGAAGTGGTGCGTTCCACCGAAGCCATGACCGTGCTGCAACAGGAAAGCGACAAGATCGGCAGCGTCATGGACGTGATCAAGGCAGTGGCCGAACAGACCAACCTGCTGGCGCTCAATGCGGCCATTGAAGCGGCACGCGCCGGTGAAGCCGGTCGCGGTTTCGCCGTGGTCGCTGACGAAGTGCGCGGCCTGGCCCAACGCACGCAGAAATCCACCGAAGAAATCGAAGGCCTGGTCGCCGGCCTGCAGAACGGCACCCAGCAAGTCGCCGCCGTGATGAACAACAGCCGCAGCCTCACCGACAGCAGCGTCGAGCTGACCCGCAAGGCCGGTGTATCACTGGAAAACATCACCCGCACGGTGTCGAACATCCAGTCGATGAACCAGCAGATCGCCGCCGCTGCCGAGCAGCAAAGCGCGGTGGCCGAAGAGATCAGCCGCAGCATCATCAACGTGCGCGACGTCTCCGAGCAAACTGCCGCCGCCAGTGATGAAACCGCCGCGTCCAGCGTTGAACTGGCACGGTTGGGCAACCAGTTGCAGATGATGGTCAGCCACTTCAGGGTGTGATCGTCCACATTGCGCAAACCGGCTCTCACACATTTGCAGGAGTAGCCGGGCGGCGTTCCGTTTGCTAGCGATGGTGTCTATGAGATCGCCATCGCTGGCAAGCCATGCTCCTACAGGTGAGCGGCCTCAAGCACTGATCGCATTGGTAAACACCAACCGATTGCCAAACGGATCGCTGATGGTCATGTCCTGGCTCCCCCAGGGCATGGCCTGAATCTGTGGATGAGCGAAGCGGTATTCCTTGGCCAGCAATTGCTGCAGGAACGCTTCCAGCTCATCGGTCTCGATGCGCAACGCCGAACCCGGCGTAGCGTCACCGTGATGCTCGGACAGATGCAGCACGCATTCACCTCGCGACACCTGCAGGTAGAGCGGGAAGTTCGCCTCGAAACGGTGCTGCCAGTCGAGCGTGAAACCGAGGAAGTCGACGTAGAACTCCAGCGCCTTGGCTTCATCGAAGATCCGCAGGATCGGGGTGGTTTTACCGAAGCTCATTGCGCTACTCCCAAACTGAAAGGCCCCACTCTAAGTGGGTTGCATGACAGCGCTTCGGCTTGGGGAAGGCATTCTTTAACTGCACAGTGCCATCACTGTGACCAACCCCACAGATCGCTGTTACCTGAAGCCTGAACCGAGAGTTCCTTCACGCGCCAAAAACCGCCCTTCCCGACGTCCATTCGGCTGACCATCGATATAGCTGCGCCCCCCATTGACCCACACGCCGTCGATGCCTTCGGCCGAACGTTGCGGGTCGTTGAAATCCGCCACATCGCGCACACGCAACGGGTCGAACAGCACCAGATCCGCCCAATGCCCTTCGCGGATTTCGCCGCGCTCTTTCAGGCCGAACCGCGCCGCCGACAGCCCGGTCATCTTGTGCACCGCCGTGTGCAGCGGGAACAGTCCGAGATCACGGCTGAAGTGCCCCAGTACCCGTGGAAATGCGCCCCACAACCGCGGATGCGGGAACGGGTCTTCCGGCAAACCGTCGGAACCGATCATCGATAACGGGTGGGCCAGAATGCGCCGCACATCCGCCTCGTCCATCCCGTAATAGACCGCCCCGGCCGGCTGCAGGCGACGTGCCGCATCCAGCAACGGCACGCCCCACTCGGCGGCGATGTCCATCAGGTCGCGGCCGCCCACTTCAGGGTGTGGTGTCGACCAGGTGATGGTGATGCGAAACGCGTCCGTCACCTGCTTGAGATCCAGGGTCGAGGAGCTTGCTGCATACGGATAACAATCGCAGCCCACCGGGTGGGTTTTCGCTGCGTGCTCAAGGGACGCCAACAGCTGCGGACTGCGCCCCCAGTTGCCGGCGCCAGCGCATTTGAGATGGGAAATGATCACCGGACTTTTCGCGTGGCGAGCGATCTGGAATGCCTCGTCCATGGCCTCCAGCACCGGTTCGAATTCGCTGCGCAAATGGGTGGTGTAGACCGCGCCGAACGCCGTCAGCTCTTCAGTCAGTTGCATGACTTCATCGGTAGATGCCGAGAAGGCGCTGGCGTAGGCCAACCCTGTGGACAAGCCCAACGCACCCGCCTCCAGGCTCTCGCGCAGTTGCTCGCGCATCGCCGCAATTTCGCTCGGTGTGGCAGTGCGAAACAGGTCGTCCAGATGATTACTGCGCAGCGCCGTGTGACCCACCAACGCCGCTACATTCAAGGTTGGATTGGCCGCTTCGACTGCCGCGCGGTAATCGCTGAAGCACGGATAGACAAAGGCTGCGGACGTGCCAAGCAGGTTCATCGGGTCCGGCGGATCGCCGCGTAAACTCACCGGCGAGGCGCTGATCCCGCAATTGCCAACGATCACCGTGGTCACGCCCTGGCTGAGCTTGGGCAGCATCTGCGGCTGGCTGATCACCACTGTGTCGTCGTGGGTATGTACGTCAATGAAGCCTGGCGCGAGCACCCGGCCGGCCGCGTCGATTTCCTCATCAGCGCTAGCCTCCTGCAAATCACCGATGCGCGCGATACGCCCGTTCATAATCGCCACGTCGGCGGTATAACCCGGCGTGTTGCTGCCGTCGATGATCAGGGCGTTGCGGATCAGCGTGTGGTACTGCATGTCAGTCTCCCAGCGGCAGATGATCATCGCCGCCACGGTAGTCGTCGAGGGCGAGCTTGATCCGCCGCAGACGTTCTTGATTGTCTTCAGGACTTGCCAACGCCAGCTCGGTGGCAAGCACGTCGATGGCCAGCAACATGCCGTAGCGCGCCGCCGTCGGTTTGTAGATGAACGAGGTTTCGGCGCTTTGCAGCGGCAGCAGCACATCGGCCAATCGTGCCAGCGGCGAGTCGGCCAGGGTGATCGCCAGAATGCGTGTGCCGTAGCTGCGCGCCAACTCGACAGCCTCCAGCAGTTCCGGGGTGATGCCGGTCAGCGAACAGGCAATCAGCGCATGCTCCGCGCCCAGCGAAGCGGCGGTCACGCGCATCATCACCGGGTCATGACAGGCGGCAATCGGGTAGCCGAGGCGCACCAGCCGCACTTGCAGCTCATCGCTGCACAGCGTCGAACAACCGCCCATGCCGAACGCGTGAATCATCCGCGCCTTGCCCAGCAACTTCACTGCGTCGGCGAAACGCGACTCATCGAATGCCGACAAATGTTGACGCAGCGTCGACTCGATATCGCCGACGATCTGCCGATAAAACGCCGACTGTTCCGGCGTCCCCGCGGGGTCGAGAAAACGACTGCCGACCCCGCTGGCCTGGGCCAGTTGCAGGCGCAGATCGCGCAGGTCACGGCAGCCGACGCTGCGGGCAAAACGCGAGAGTGTCGCGCTGCTGACCTCGGCTCGCAGTGCCAGCTCGTCGAGGCTCGCCGAGGCGGCAAATCCCACATCGTCGAGCATCAATCGGGCAATCCGCCCTTCACCGGCGCTGAAGGAATCCTGACGCGCGCGAATCTGATAGAGGATGTCCATTTACCGCACCTGCTGTTCAAAGCACATAGGAAAGCCCCAGCGTCAGGCCGAAAGCGATCACCGAAAT
Source organism: Pseudomonas sp. CVAP#3 (assembly GCF_018986375.1). NCBI lineage: Bacteria > Pseudomonadati > Pseudomonadota > Gammaproteobacteria > Pseudomonadales > Pseudomonadaceae > Pseudomonas > Pseudomonas sp. CVAP#3. The sequence goes on along the minus strand of NZ_JAHMSC010000028.1, from coordinate 43,475 downwards.
CAAGGTCTCGAGCACCGTCCAGGTCTTGAAGGTCTGGGTCACGGTCATATTGAAGTACTCCTTGATCAACCAGAAGCCACCGTCGTTGACATGAGAAAAGATAACCGAGCCTGCACCTGTCGCCAGCACCAGCAGCTCCGGATGGGGATAGCCCAGACCAATGGCCACCGGCGCCACAACGCCTGATGCGGTGGTCATGGCCACGGTCGCAGAACCGGTGGCGATACGCATCAATGCCGCGAACAGCCAGCCCATCAACAACGGCGACAAGTGAAACTCATGGGCCAGGCCGACGATCTGGTCAGTCACCCCGGCGTCCACCAGAATCCGGTTCAAGCCACCGCCGGCGCCCACCAGCAAGGTAATGCTGGCGGTTGGTGCCAGGCACTCATTGGTGAACTTGAGGATCGATTCACGGTTGAAACCCTGGGCCAGACCGAGGGTCCAGAAGCTCAGCAACGTCGCCAGCAACAGGGCGATCACCGAGTTGCCGATGAACAACAGAAACTGGTTAAAACCGCTGCCCGGCGTGGAGATCAGATTGGCCCAGCCGCCAATCAGCATCAGCACCACCGGCAGCAAAATCGTCGCCATGGTGATGCCGAAACCCGGCAAGCGGTCGCGCGGTTCGCGGTCGATGAATTGGTGTTCCAGAGGGTTTTCCGCAGGCAACTGGATACGCGGCACGATGAATTTGGCGTACAGAGGACCGGCAATGATCGCCGTCGGGATGCCGATCAGAATCGCGTAGAGCAACGTCTGCCCCACCGAAGCCTGATAGGCCTGCACCGCGAGCATCGCCGCCGGATGCGGCGGCACCAGCGCATGCACCACCGAGAGCCCGGCAACCATCGGCAAACCGACCATCAGAATCGACACGCCTACCCGCCGCGCCACGGTAAAGGCAATCGGCACCAGCAACACAAAACCGACTTCGAAGAACAGCGGCAGGCCCACCAGAAAGGCGATGCAGACCATCGCCCAATGCGCGTTTTTCTCGCCGAAACGCTCGATCAGCGTACGCGCCATCTGCTCGGCACCACCGGACTCGGCCATCATCTTGCCAAGCATCGTGCCCAGCGCCACCACCAGCGCAATGTGCCCCAGGGTTTTGCCGACGCCCGCTTCATACGCGCCCACCACTCCCGACGGCGGCATCCCGGCGAGCAGCGCCAAGCCAATGGAAACCATGGTAATGACAATGAACGGATTGAGTCGGTAACGGGCGATCAGAACGATCAGCGCAATGATGGCGATAGCGGCATAAACCAGCAGCCAATAGCCGAAGGACGGTGCCATGCGGTACTCCTCGAAAAGGGTCACGTCGATGTGTTGTGAAACCCATAAATCATTTCGAGGAGCAGCTTTCAAACCTGATGAAAGTAATTTTCGTGAAGAGACAAGAAATGTCGCTCACAGATATGCCATGTCGTGATTAATGAAAATGAGCGGTAAGTATTTTCATGGGGCAGAACGAGAACACCGACTGCTGCTGGTGATGGCAAGGATCAGCCTTCAAAAACCTCGTTCGCGTAACTCGCCAGCTTGCTCTGGATGAAGTCCAGGAAGCACTGAATACGCAAGGCCAGCTGCGAGTTGCGGTAGTACACCGCATTGATCGGCTGGCGATAGCCACTGTTGGCCTGCGCCAGCAGCAATTTCAGCCGTCCGGCCTTGATGTCATTGATGGTCATGAAATGCGACAGGCACACAATGCCCTGCCCCTCCAGCGCCAGCTGACGCAGGGTTTCACCGCTGGAGGCGCTGAGGCTCGGCTGAATCTGCCAGCGGTCACCGTGCACATGACGCAGCGGCCAGTGATTGAGGCTTTCGGTCTGGGTGAAGCCCAGCAACGAGTGGCCGGCCAGTTCGGCAACCGTGGTCGGCGTGCCGTGTTTTTCCAGGTACGCGGGGCTGGCGAGGATGTGCAGCGGGCTGCCCCCCAGCGAGCGCGCGTGCAGGGTCGAATCCGCCAGCGGCCCGATGCGGATCGCAATGTCGGTGCTTTGCTCCAGCAGGTCGATGATCAGGTCGTTGCTGTTGAGTTCCAGCTGGATGTCCGGGTACAGACGGCGGAACTCATCGATGTAAGGCACGATGGCATGCAGCATGAACGGCGACGCCGCATTGATCCGCAGCCGTCCGGAAGGTGTCTTGTGACGCGAGGACAGACGCTCTTCGAGCTCGTCCATCTGGTCGAGAATCAGCTTGGCCTGTTCGAAGAAGTACTTGCCCTCTTCGGTCAGGTCCATGCGCCGCGTGGTGCGGTTGATCAACGTGGTGTCGAGCTTGGCCTCCAGCCGCGACAGCGTGCGGCTGACCGCCGAGGGCGTTTGCCCAACCTGTTCGGCCGCCGCAGAAATCGAACCGCACTCGATCACACAGACGAAAATCTGCAACTCATCGGATCTGGCTTTCACGTATGTCCTTCCTATCGAATGCGCCTTGTGGTGGGAGTCAGGCATTCCTTGTGGCGAGGGGGCTTGTCGGAACGCCGCAACGCCCCGTTGGAGCGCGAAGCGGTCCTGACATCAGTCAACGCGTATTTTCAGACTGAGTGCGGATAGTGAGTTTACGACTGCTGCGCCCGAACGCGGACCGGCCCACGGGGGCAAGCCCCCTCGCCACAGGTAAAAACGCGCCACTGCTCAGGTGTTCGATAGTAGCCGGATACGAGGCATAACGCAGGTTACGCCGGCAAGTTGAACACTTGCTTGAGGTGCTGCTCGTAACGCGCGACGTCGGCTTCAATGTTCGGTCGCTTCATCACGTCGACACACAGGAAGGTCGGCAAGCCGCTCATGCCGAGGAAGGTGTTGGCCTTGTGAAACGGGAAGTAAACCGCGTCCACGCCCTTGGCCTCGAAGAAGTCGCTCGGGTCATCGAAAGCTTGTTGTGGTGCGTTCCAGGTCAGCGACAACATGTACTGTTTGCCCTGCACCAGGCCGCCACTGCCGTATTTCTGCGAAGCATCGGAACGGGTCCGGCCATCACTGGCGTAGAGGCTGCCGTGGCCTTCGGTGAAGACTTCGTCGATGTACTTTTTCACGATCCACGGCGCGCCCATCCACCAGCCCGGCATCTGGTAAATGATCACATCGGCCCAGAGGTACTTGGCGACTTCTTCAGCAATGTCATAGCCCTCGTCGATATGGGTCACTTTCACGTCGACACCGCCACGGTCCAGCACGCTCAAGGCGGCTTCGTGCAGGGTGGCGTTGTAGCGGCCGTCGGAGTGGGCGAATTTCTTGCCACCGTTGAGCAATAGTACTTTTTTCATGGGAAGCCTCATCAGGGTCCGATGCGCCGCGCTGTGGATAAGTCGCGGGATCGAGAAGTTTCAAAGTTGATGGCGGCAGGGTATCGATGCCCCTTCCCATGAATAAGCCCGAAGTCGGTAAAATACATTTGACCAAAACGCACGAATCACCAGCAGATTGTTGCCGTAGGATTTTCTCAACCCTGACTTGAGGAGTTCTGCATGAGCGAACAACACGGTTTCATCCTGCACGCCAAAACCCGCCCGGAAAAAGCCGAAGCCTTCGAAGCCCTGCTCCGCGCTTACGTCGAACCCAGTCGCGCCGAACCCGGCTGCATCGAGTACCACATGCTGCGCGATCAGCAGGACCCGACGCTGTTTATCTTCTACGAGATCTGGCAATCCCGGGCTCACCTGGACGTGCACTCGAACCTGCCGCACATGCAGCAGTTTTTCGAGAACCGCATGGATTACCTGGAACGCGATTTCGATATCCGCCGCATCGACATGCTCAGCCCGTCTTCAGCTAGCCGCTGATCAGCAGATGGCCGCCGAGTATTCCAATGCCGACGAAGAACACCCGCTTGAACAGCACGGCGCTGATCCGCTCTCGCAACCATTGCCCCAGCAGCATGCCGAGCAGCGCCGGGATCAGCGCCAGCAGTGAAGCACTCAATTCGCCGCCACCCAACGCTCCGCGCCACAACAAAGCGGCCGCGAGTGCCAGGGTCGACACGGTGAACGACAGGCCCAGCGCCTGCACCAGTTGATCCTTGTTCAACCCCAGCGCTTGCAGATATGGCACCGTCGGAATCACAAAGACTCCGGTGGCCGAGGTGATAATCCCGGTCAGCGCACCACACAGCGGGCCGAGCCAAGGTTCGGTTTTGCTGCCGACCCGCAAGGTTGGCAGAAACAATCCGCTCAAGGCATAGAGCAACAGTGCCGCACCGAGCCCCCGCACCACCCATTGCCCGCCCTCGCCCCCCAACCACAACGTACCCGCGCCGGTGCCGACGAATATCGCCAGCAGCATGGGCCACAGCCGTTTGACCAGTGGACGCAAGTGCCCGCCGAATGCCAGTTGCCAGACATTGGTCAGCGTCGCCGGAATGATCAGCAATGCCGCAGCCTGTGCTGGTTCCATAGCCAGACCGAGCAAGCCCATGGCAACGGTCGGCAACCCAAGGCCGATCACCCCTTTGATTATCCCGGCCATCAGAAAGGTGATGACCACCAATAAAGACAGGGCCAGACCGAGGTTTTGATAGAACGCGAGAGGAGTATTCATGGCGTTATCCTGGGCCTTTCGAATGCCCCTGAAAATCTGCCATATACTGAGCCTGCCTCTTGTTTTGACAGAGCCTAGATGCCTTGATCGTTCCCATGCTCTGCGTGGGAATGCAGCCCGTGACGCTCCGCGTCACCTGCCGAAGCGGACGCAGAGCGTCCAATGAGGCATTCCCACGCGGGAGCGTGGGAACGAGCTTTAGGAACTCCCATGCACTTCGACCTGATCGACCTCAAGCTCTACCTGAACATCCTCGACGCCGGCAACATCACTGCCGGCGCTGCCCGCAGTCATCTGTCACTGGCGGCGGCGAGTGCGCGAATTCGTGCGATGGAAGCTTCGCTGGGTACAGCATTTTTCGAGCGTGGCCGCCGGGGTATCAGCCCTACCCCGGCCGGCAAGGCGCTGGCGCAACATGCCCGAGTATTGCTGCAACAGGCCGAACGGATGCAACAGGATCTGGCGGAATACGCCAAAGGCGTCAAAGGCCAGGTGCGGCTGCTGTGCAACACCACGGCGATCAGCGAATACCTGCCCGAGTTGCTGGCGGACTTTCTGTGTGAACACCCCAACCTCGATATCGACCTGCAAGAACTGCCAAGCCTGCGCATCACCCATGCCTTGCGTCAGGGGGCGGCCGACCTCGGTATCGTTTCCGATGCGGCGGACACCCATGACCTCGACACCCGAGCATTCCGCGATGATCCGCTGGTGCTGATCATGCCGAGCGATCATCCGTTGGCCGAGCATGAACCGCCGACGTTCAGCGAGACCTTGTCTCACGATTACGTTGGGCTGAACGCCAACAGCGCATTGGCGATCTATCTGGAAGAGCAGGCCCTGCACGCCGGGCTGCGCATGCAGATCCGCATTCGCGCCGATGGCTTCGACGGGGTGATTCGGATGGTCGCCCATGGCGCGGGATTGGCGATTGTGCCGTTGGCGGCCGTCGAGCATTGGGCGGGAGGGAAAGCGTTCAAACTTCTCGCGCTGAACGAACCCTGGGCCCAGCGAAAACTGCTGCTGTGCGCACGCTCGTTCGACGCTCTGCCCCGTTACGCCAAAGCCCTGCTGGAAGCGTTACAACCCCAGCAGGGCGTCTAGCAGGTTATTCCTGAGTTTTTGGCAACGGGCTCAACGCAGCACTGGCCTTGGCTTTTCTGAAGAAAAGACCATAAACCAGCGAGAGGATCAACAGAAAAGGCACACCAAACACCAGGGTCATCTTGAACGCTTCGGTGAAGTAGGTGGTGATCATCACCGCGCCCATCAGTACCAGCCCCAACAGCGTGGTGTAAGGAAACAGACGCATGCGGAACGACAGTTTCCGCTCGCCGTGACGCTCGTGGTAGCGACGGAAACAGTAGTGCGTGAGGAAGATCATGAACCAGGTGAAGATCGCGCCAAACATGGAAATCGCCATCATCAAGGTGAAGGAGCTTTCCGGGTACATCACGTTCAGCAGCGTCGCCAGTGCAATGCCCGAACTCGACAACAGCAAGGCATTGAGCGGGATGCCGCTCTTGCTCAACGCGCCCATCGCCTTGGGTGCGTAACCGCCCCGGGACAGGCTGAACATCATCCGCGTGGTGATGTAGAGCTGACTGTTCATCGCCGACAACGCGGCAATCAGAATCACGAAATTCATCACCCCGGTGGCACCGGGAATGCCGATGGTTTGCATGACCGTGACGAACGGACTCTGCGCATGACCTGCCTGAACCCACGGCACGATCGCCAACATCAGGGCCAGGGTCAGCAGGTAAAACACCACCAGCCGCACGATGGTCGAGCGAAAGGCTTTCTTCACCGCCCGCTCCGGATCCTCGGCTTCACCGGCGGCCACCGCGATCATTTCCACGCTCAGGTAGCTGAAGATCGACACGATCACCGCCACCCACATCCCTTGCAGACCATTGGGGAAAAACCCGCCATGGCTGGTGTAGTTATGCACGCCGTAATCCGGATTTCCGGAACCGAACACCACATACACCGCGAGGATGATAAAGCCGACAATCGCGCCGATCTTGATGGTCGAGAACCAGTACTCGAACGTGCCGAAGGTCTTCACGCTGATGGCGTTGAGCACGATCAGAATGCTCGAGAACGAGACGATCCAGAGGAATGAAGGCACGTTGGCGAACCAGTACTTCATGTACATCGCAACCGCGGTCACTTCCGTGCCGACCGCCAACACAATCGCCGCCCAGTAGGCGTAGCGCACCAGGAACCCGGCCAACGGGCTGATATAGAATTCGGCATACGCGCCGAACGAACCCGAGGTCGAGTGAGCCACGGTCATTTCCGCCAGACAGCCCATCAACAGCAGCGTGATGATCGCGCCAATGGCATAGCTGAGCAGCACACTCGGCCCGGCATAGCCGATGGCGTAGGCGCTGCCCATGAACAGGCCGGTGCCTATCGCACCGCCAATCGCGATCATGCTCATCTGCCCCGAAGTGAGCTGGCGCCTGAGGCCATGCTCACGGTTGGAGATGGTTTCAAAACCGAGGGTGTCGGTCATTTCTCTGTCCTCTGAATATTGTGTTTTTTTAGAGAGCACATCGTTTGGATAAACCGGGTCACACGGTCGAACTAAACCCTGTGGCGAGGGAGCTTGCTCCCGCTTGAGTGCGCAGCACTCACAAAATCGGTACTCACTGCGAAGATTTTTGGGCCGCTACGCAGCCCAGCGGGAGCAAGCTCCCTCGCCACGGACAGTGCTGGACTCAGGTGACGCTGTGGCGGATCTGGAACTGCGCTTGCGCCCAGGTTTTCTGATCGAGAATCTCGCCAAGGATCTGCACCGCATCGAAGACTTCGGTGAAGCTGGTGTACAGCGGGGTGAAACCGAAGCGCATGATCCGCGGCTCGCGGTAATCACCGATCACGCCTTGGGCGATCAAGGCCTGAATCACCGCGTAGCCTTGCGGGTGTTCGAAGCTGACATGGCTGCCACGCCTGGCGTGTTCACGCGGGGTGATCAGTTTCAAGTCGTGAGCGGCGCAGCGCTGCTCCACCAGCTGGATAAACAGGTCGGTCAGTGCCAGGGATTTGCGGCGCAGGCTGGGCATGTCGGTCTGGGCGAAAATATCCAGACCGCACTCGACCATCGCCAACGAGGTGATCGGTTGAGTGCCGCACAAGTAGCGAGCAATACCGCTGCTCGGCTCGTAGCCTGAGGCCATGTCGAACTGTCGGGAATGACCGAACCAGCCGGACAACGGCTGCGTGACCAGATCGCACAGCTGTGGCGAAACCCAGACAAACGCTTGCGAACCGGGGCCGCCGTTGAGGTACTTGTAGGTGCAACCGATGGCGTAATCCGCGCCCGCCTGACGCAGGTCGACCGGAACCGCACCGGCGGAATGCGCCAGGTCCCAGATCGCCAGCGCGCCACATTCGTGGGTCAGCGCGGTCATGGCCTGCATGTCGTGCATGTAGCCGGTCTTGTAGTTGACGTGGGTGAGCATGACCACCGCGGTGTCCTGATCAATCGCCTGCGCCAGTTCTTCCGGGCTGTCGACCAGACGCAAGCTATAGCCCTGCTGGAGCAAATCCATCAGCCCTTCGGCGATGTACAAATCCGTCGGGAAGTTGCTCGACTCACTGACAATCACCCGCCGCGTCGGCGCCCGCATCGCCTGAACACGCAGAGCCGCGCCGAGGACCTTGAACAGATTGATCGAGGTGGTATCGGTGACCACCACTTCGCCCTCAGCGGCGCCAATCAACCCGGCCAACCGATTGCCCAGACGCTCTGGCAGGTCGCGCCAACCCGCGCTGTTCCAGCTGCGGATCAAGCCATTGCCCCACTCCTCGGCGATGACCGCCTGAGCACGCTCAAGCGCCGCAACCGGACGCGCGCCAAGGGAGTTGCCGTCGAGGTAAATCACGCCTTCGGGGAGCGCAAACTGGTGACGCAAATGAGCCAAAGGGTCTTGCGCATCAAGCGCCAGGCAATCGTTTCTTGTGATCATTGTCGGTCCTGTTCTCTAGATGACATGCCGCCGTGTTTTGGGCATTTTTTTCGCCGGCACAATGAGCAAATAATGAACGAAGCTTTGGAGAATTTTCGTGCAAAGTGGACGGCCATATAGTAGTTATCTCGAAGATAATTCGAATCCAACTCCAAAAATCGCGGATTTATTCAAGCCATGACTCTCGACTCGACAGACCTGCGGATCCTGCATTACTTGCAGCAGGACGGGCGTATCAGCAATCAGGAATTGGCGGAGAAAGTCGCGCTGTCGCCGTCGGCCTGCCTGCGCCGTTTGCGGCTGCTGGAAAGCGAGGGAATCATCACCGGCTATCGCGCGGTGCTGAACGCCGAACGGCTGGGCATCGAGCTGGAAGCTATCGTCCATGTGTCGTTGCGACAGGACGTCGAGGACTGGCACGAGACGTTTATCAAGAAAGTACAAGGGTGGCCGGAAGTCGCCACCGCGTACGTGATTACCGGGGCCAGCAACTATGTGCTGCGGGTTCAGGCGCGCAACCTGAAGCACTTCTCGGATTTCATCGTCAACAAGCTGAATCGCACCGCGGGGGTGACCGATATTCGCTCGGAAATCGTCCTGCAGAAAATCAAGGAACGGGACGAACTGCTCGATCTGGTCGCCCGCAAATAAGCCGTTACTGACTGCCTCTGCGTCAAAGCCCGCGCATGCGCCGGGCCTCGTTGCGCTGTAAGGTTGCGCTGGGGGATTCGTCGAACAACTTGCGGTACTCGGCGGAAAAACGCCCCATGTGGGTGAACCCCCAGCCCATGGCAATTTCCGAGATATTGCGCGCCAGACCCTGCTCAAGAATGTTCTGGCGCACCGCATTCAAGCGGTACTTTTTCAGGTAGGCCATCGGCGACAAGGCGAAGTACTTCCTGAACGCCTCGAACAACTTGAACCGCGAAACCCCGGCTGCCGCTTCGATGTCTTCCAGGTGCAGCACTTCGCGGGCGTTGTCGTGAATGTACTGTTTGGCCCTGATCAGGTAGTGCGGCAACTTCACGCCCAACACGTCCCGCAGCTCATCGGAGTAATTGTTCGGCTGGGCGAGGATCAGGCCTTTGATCAACGAGCTTTCAATATCCCGCGTGAAGGCCACCTGCTCAAAAAGCGCGCTGCTGCGCTCAAGTTCAGCGATAAAATACCGTGCCATCCGCCACCACGAGGCCGACGCACCGTCTACCGCATCCATCACCGACTCGAAGCGCAGCGGTGCATCCAGTGGGCGCTGCAACATCCCCTCCAGGGATTCGCTCATGGCCGCCCGAGTGATCACCACCTGAACCTTGCGGCAGTCACCGGAGATCGCCAGCATCTGGCTTTCATTTGGCGAGATGATCACGCCTTGATCGCGATTGGATTTGAGTAGCGTGCCGTTCTTGCTCAGCTCCTGCTCACCGACCAAAGGCAGACTGAGGCTGTAACTGCTGAAGTGCTCGGCGTCTTCGATATCGACGGTCACGTCGGTGCCGTATTCGATAGTGCCCAGGGTCGTGGCCATCGACTTGAAGACGTTGGCGGTGTGATGAAAACGGATCCGTTCGGGCGTCGCGGTTTCGAGACGGTGCGGCCCGCAGATCCCTGACATCCAGGTCCGCGCGCCCTCAAGGTCATAGTGATCGATACGAATATCGCGAAACTGCGGATCGGCTTTGCTACTCATCACGGCGCACCCACGGCAATATTTTTTCAGCACGCTCTGACGGCGCGCCTCTGACTTGAGTCGAGCAAGTTCCAGACCACTGAACGCCTGCGCCAACCCAGTGGATAGCAATCATCGACTAAGTGGATAACGCGGCGGTTCCGGGACCGAAGCTCACCTTCAAACAACGCTCAAGGCTGCCCAAGACAGTACCTCAATGCTGCAAACAGGGGCGGCCGTTCATCGAATGGTGCAAAGCCTTGAGTATTACCTGCCCACCTCGATGCACGGGGTGTTACCCGAACTTTGTGGACTGCCTTCGTCGACAAACCGGATAGACCCCGCCCCGCCCCACTCTCTCTAATGAGTGCACCGATTGACCTGAATAAAAAAGGTGCACACCCATGAGTGGCGAAAAAAACCTCGAACAGTGGAAAGCGTTCATTGAAGGCTGTCTGGACTTCCGTCCGGCAGAAGGCGTATTCCGCATCGCTCGGGATATTTTTACCGAGCCGCAACTGTTCGATCTGGAGATGGAGCTGATCTTCGAGAAGAACTGGATCTACGCCTGCCACGAAAGCGAGTTGGCCAACAATCACGACTTCGTCACGATGCGCGCCGGTCGCCAGCCGATGATCATCACCCGTGATGGCGACGGCCAACTCAACGCACTGATCAACGCCTGTCAGCATCGCGGCACCACATTGACCCGCGTCGGCAAAGGCAACCAATCGACCTTTACCTGCCCGTTCCACGCCTGGTGCTACAAAAGCGACGGACGCCTGGTCAAGGTCAAGGCCCCCGGCGAATACCCGGAGGGTTTCGACAAAGCCACTCGCGGTTTGAAAAAGGCCCGCATCCAGAGCTACAAGGGCTTCGTGTTCATCAGCCTGGATGTTCATGCGGATAACAGCCTCGAAGACTTCCTCGGCGATGCCAAAGTGTTCTTCGACATGATGGTCGCCCAATCGCCTACCGGTGAACTGGAAGTACTGCCCGGCAAGTCGGCCTACACCTACGACGGTAACTGGAAACTGCAAAACGAGAACGGCCTGGACGGCTATCACGTCAGCACGGTCCACTATAACTACGTGGCCACGGTGCAACACCGCCAGCAGGTCGACAGCGAGAACGGCACCCGCGCCAGCGGCACGCTCGACTACAGCAAACTGGGGGCCGGCGACGCCAATACCGATGACGGCTGGTTCGCCTTCAATAACGGTCACAGCGTGCTGTTCAGCGACATGCCCAACCCGACAGTGCGTTCCGGCTACGCGACGATCATGCCTCGCCTGATCGAGGAACACGGTCAGGAAAAAGCCGAATGGATGATGCATCGGCTGCGCAACCTGAACATCTACCCCAGCCTGTTTTTCCTCGATCAGATCAGCTCGCAGCTACGGATCATCCGCCCCGTGGCCTGGAACAAGACCGAAATCATCAGCCAGTGCCTGGGCGTGAAAAACGAGTCGGATGCGGATCGGGAAAACCGGATTCGGCAATTCGAAGATTTCTTCAACGTGTCCGGACTCGGCACGCCGGATGACCTGGTGGAGTTTCGCGAAGCCCAGCGCGGTTTCCAGGCGCGGCTCGAACGCTGGAGCGATATCTCGCGTGGCAGCCACCAGTGGGCAACCGGCGCCACGCCCAACAGCGAGGCGATCGGCATCGCACCGGCCATGACCGGCACCGAATTCACCCACGAAGGGCTTTACGTCAACCAGCACAGCAACTGGCAGAAATTTCTGCTCGACGGCCTGGACGCGAAATCCCTGAAGCTACGTGAGGTGTGAACATGAATCCGCAATTGCAGTACCAGATCGAGCAGTTTTTCTACCGCAAATCCGAACTCTGCGACGCCAAGGACTGGGACGCCTACATCCAGCTATTTGACGAGCAGAGTGAGTTCCACCTGCCGCAATGGGACTCCGAACACGTCTACACCCGCGACCCCAAGCGCGAAATGTCGTTGATCTACTACACCAACCGCTCAGGCCTGGAAGACCGCGTGTTCCGCCTGCGCACCGGTAAAGCCGCGTCGGCCACGCCAATGCCGCGCACCCTGCACCTGATCAACAACGTGCGGATCAGCGAACTCGAGAGCGGTGAGCTGGAGGTGCGGCTGAACTGGCACACCCTGTTTTATCGCCTGGCCACCTCAGAGCAGTTCTACGGGAACGCGACCTATCGCCTCAAGCCTCACGCGGACAGCTGGCTGATTACCCGCAAACACGTGTTGCTGCTCAACGACACCATCAACTCGGTGCTCGATTTCTACCACCTCTGAAGCTATGGAGACCGGGGCATGAACCATAAGGTCGCGTTCAGTTTTGCCGACGGCAAAACACTGTTTTTTCCCGTGCAGGCCAACGAAATATTGCTCGATGCCGCCCTGCGCAACGGCATCAATATTCCGTTGGATTGCCGCGAAGGTGTCTGCGGAACCTGTCAGGGCCGCTGCGAATCCGGCGACTACAGCCAGGATTATGTGGATGAGGAAGCCCTCACCAGCCTCGACCTGCAGCAACGCAAGATGCTCACTTGTCAGACGCGGGTGAAGTCCGATGCCGCGTTCTATTTCGATTTCGCCTCCAGCCTGTGCAATGCCGCAGGGCCTGAGCAGCTCAGCGGTACGGTCACGCATGTACGTCAGGTCTCGGCCAGCACCGCGATCCTGCATCTGGATTTGGGCGCGGGCACCCAGCCACTGGATTTCCTGCCGGGGCAATATGCGCGCCTGTTGATTCCAGGGACCATGAGCAAGCGCTCCTACTCCTTCGCCAACCGCCCAAGTAGCAGCAATCAGCTGCAATTTCTGATTCGCCTGTTACCCGACGGGGTGATGAGCAATTACATTCGTGAACGCTGCCAGGTCGGCGATGAAATCGTTCTGGAAGCACCGTTGGGCGCGTTCTATCTTCGTCACATCGCCCGGCCGCTGATTCTGGTGGCCGGTGGCACCGGACTGTCCGCGCTGCTGGGCATGCTCGACGAAATCGCCGCCCGCGGTTGCGAACAGCCTGTGCATTTGTACTACGGTGTACGGGACGCGGCCGATCTGTGCGAAGGCGAACGGATCAGTGCCTATGCTCAACGCATTCCGGGGTTTCGCTACACGCCAGTGGTCAGCGACCCGTCACCGGGCTGGGAGGGAAAACGCGGCTACATTGCCGAGCATTTCGATGCCAGCGAACTGCGCGATGCTGCTGTCGACATGTATGTCTGCGGGCCGCCGCCGATGGTCGAGTCGATCAAAAGCTGGCTGCAGGACCAAACCCTCGACAACGTGCAGCTGTATTACGAAAAGTTCACTGAAAGTAACGTCTGAGGCTCACAAACGCGTGCCAATTGAATAAGCTGTCGACCTGCAACAAAGCCTGACCATAACAACTAGAAGGTATCCAGATGGCGGATGAACAACTGCAACAGGGTGTACTGAAGCGGGGGCTGAAAAACAGGCATATTCAGCTGATCGCACTGGGCGGCGCGATTGGTACAGGGCTGTTTCTCGGCTCCGCCGGCGTGCTCAAATCGGCAGGCCCGTCGATGATCCTCGGCTATGCCATTGCCGGTTTCATCGCCTTTCTGATCATGCGCCAACTGGGAGAGATGATTGTCGAGGAGCCGGTCGCCGGTTCCTTCAGCCATTTTGCGCACAACTACTGGGGTGGTTTTGCCGGCTTCCTGTCCGGCTGGAACTACTGGGTGCTGTATGTGCTGGTGGGCATGGCCGAGCTGACCGCCGTTGGCAAATACGTGCAGTTCTGGTGGCCCGAGGTCCCCACCTGGGTCAGCGCGGCGGTGTTCTTCGTACTGGTCAACCTGATCAACACGATGAACGTCAAAGTCTTCGGTGAAATGGAGTTCTGGTTCGCCATCATCAAGGTGGTGGCAATCATCGGCATGATCGCCCTCGGCTGTTACATGCTGGTCAGCGGCACCGGCGGCCCGCAGGCCTCGGTGAGCAACCTGTGGAGCCACGGCGGTTTCTTCCCCAATGGCACCAACGGTTTGCTGATGGCGATGGCGTTCATCATGTTCTCCTTTGGCGGCCTGGAACTGGTCGGCATCACTGCCGCCGAAGCCAGCGAACCGAGGAAAGTCATTCCCAAGGCGATCAATCAGGTGGTTTACCGCGTATTGATCTTCTACGTTGGCGCACTCACCGTGCTGCTGTCGCTGTACCCATGGGACCAACTGCTTCAGACGCTGGGCGCGTCCGGAGATGCCTACAGCGGCAGTCCGTTTGTGCAGATTTTCGCCTTGATCGGCAGCAACACCGCAGCGCAGATCCTGAATTTCGTGGTGCTGACCGCGGCGCTCTCGGTCTACAACAGTGGCGTCTATTGCAACAGCCGCATGCTCTACGGCCTGGCAGAACAAGGCGACGCACCGAAGACGCTGATGAGATTGAACAAACAGGGCGTACCGTTACTGGCGCTGGGCGTATCGGCGCTGATCACGATGTTGTGTGTGGTGGTCAACTACGTCGCCCCGAATGAAGCGCTTGAGTTGCTGTTCGCGCTGGTGGTCGCTTCGTTGATGATCAACTGGGCGATGATCAGCCTGACTCACCTGAAGTTTCGCAAAGCCATGGGCCAACGCGGCATCGTCCCGGGCTTCAAGGCATTCTGGTCGCCATACACCAATTACCTGTGCCTGGCGTTCATGGCCATGATCATCTACGTGATGTTGTTGATTCCCGGGGTGCGTGCGTCAGTCTACGCGATCCCGGTCTGGGTGCTGATCCTGTTCGTGTTCTACCGGATTCGGGTCGCCAGAACTCGCGCGTTATCGGTCGCTTAATAGCCTTCAGCCGGTCGACAAAAAGCCCCGGCATTCAATGAATGCCGGGGCTTTTGTGTTTCTGGTCAGAGGGTCGAACGCACGCGCCACAACTCCGGGAACAGCACGGTATCGAGCATCTTGCGCAGATAACCGACACCTTCGGTGCCGCCGGTACCCGGTTGGAAGCCGATGATCCGCTCAACCGTGGTGACATGGCGGAAGCGCCATTGACGGAACGAGTCCTCAAGGTCGATCAGTTTCTCCGCCAACTGGTAGAGATCCCAATACCGCGAAGGATCGGTGTAGACCACACGCCAGGCGGCTTCGACCGAAGCGTCATAAGCAGTCGGGCTGGCCGGGTCGCGCTCGAAGCGCTGCGGATCAATCGCCAACCCTGCGCTGACCATCAACCGAATCGCCTCGTCATACAGCGACGGCGTGGCAATCGCCTTTTCCAGCTCCGCCAACAGCTCGGGCCGGTGGGCATGCGGACGCAACAGCGTTGCACTTTTGTTGCCGAGGATGAATTCGATCTCGCGGTACTGGAACGACTGGAAGCCCGATGACTGGCCCAGAAACGGCCGGATCGCGTGGTATTCGGTAGGCGTCATGGTCGCCAGCACCGTCCAGGCATGCACCAGTTGATCGAAGATCCGCGACACTCGCGCCAGCATCTTGAACGCCGGCGGCAACTCGCCCAGCCTGACGTGTTCGCGAGCGGCCTTGAGCTCGTGCAGCATCAGCTTCATCCACAGCTCGGACGTCTGATGCTGGATGATGAACAGCATCTCGTTATGGTCCGGGGACAGAGGGTGCTGGGCACTGAGAATCTTCCCCAGATCCAGGTAATCGCCGTAGCTCATGGAGTCGGAAAAATTCAGCTCGGCGTTATGCCACTCTTCCGGCTGGTTTGACGAAGAATAGGGACATTGGCTCATTGAGCAGGCTCCTCAAGTGGCGGTTTGTGCAGTGGACGCAAAATAGCCCTGACCGGGCTCGCGTCCAGGTTGGCAAACCGCAGCGGCAGCGCAATCAGTTCATAGTCGCCTTCCGGCACGTCATCGAGCACGATGCCCTCAAGGATCGCCATGCCATGGCGGGCCACTGCGTTGTGCGAATCCATGGTCTTGGACTGTTGAGGGTCCAGCGACGGTGTATCGATACCGATCAGCCGCACGCCAAGGCTCGACAGCAGATCGACGGTTTCTTTGGCTACAGCCGTGAAGTCCGGATCCCAGGCCGTTAGCGGCGCCTGTTGATAAGTGCGCAGCAAGACGCGCTCGGGCAGATCGGCAAGGCGTCCTTCCAGTTGCCCGGGCTGAACCAGCCGATCGCTATCCAGGCAATGCAAGACGCGACACGGACCGATGTAGACATCCAGCGATACATCGCCAATGGCCGCGCCGTCGGCGCTGTAATGCAGCGGCGCATCGACATGCGCGCCGGTATGAGGAGACAGGGTGATGCGGCCGACATTCACCGGGCACTCGGGGCCGAAGGTCCAGACGCGCTCTTCCTGAAACGGCGTATCACCCGGCCACGTCGGTGTTGCGGTGCTCAAGGGCGGGCTGATATCCCACCACGACATTGTTTTTTTCATTGCATAGCTCTCGGCAACTCTCGCGTGAATGATACGAGTGATGCCTGTGAAGATTCTTGCGAAATCCGTCGGGAACGCCCAAATGTTTCGCACTTACTGCCAAGAACCTGAAGTTTAGCGGGTGAAAATTTCAATGCCCGAAACAGGCACCCGGGCGACGCTTGACTCTCCCCCAAGGGGCCGACTTTATCCTTATCGCTTTGCTACCCAGGGACAAAGTGATGAGCAAACGGATACTGGTGATTCTCGGCCATCCATCAAGCCACAGTTTCTGCGGTGCCCTCACCGACCGCTATGTACAGGCGGCAAAAAACGCCGGGCATGAGGTCCGTGAGTTACGCCTGGGAACCTTGAGGTTCGACCCGATATTGCGCGAGGGCTATCAACAGATTCAGCCGCTGGAAGACGATCTGCTGAAAGCTCAGGCGGATATCATCTGGGCGGAACACCTGACCTTTGTCTATCCGATCTGGTGGGGGGCGATTCCGGCGTTACTCAAGGGCTTTTTCGACCGAACATTTCTTCCCGGTTTCGCCTTCAAGTACCGCCAGGGCAAAGCCTTCCCGGACAAACTCCTGCACGGGCGCACAGCCGACTTGCTGGTGACCATGGATACACCGCCCTGGTACTACCGCTGGATCTATCGCATGCCCGGACTGCATCAGATGCGCAAAACCACACTGGCGTTCTGCGGCATCACACCGCTAAAAACCCTGACCTTCGGCCCGATCCTGGGCTCGAGTGAGCATCAACGGGAACTCTGGCTCATGCAGGCGCAGGCTATCGGTGCTGGCTGAGTCTCGCGGATAATCGCGCGGATCAACGGAGACACTCACAAAAGGGATTTTTCATGTTCATCGGCAAAGCCGCGCAACTGTCGGGCACGACCGTCAAAAGCATTCGCCATTACGAGGACATCGGCCTCCTGCCGCCCGCGCGACGCCAAGGCAAATACCGTCTCTATGATCAGCAAAGCGTCGAGCTATTGACCTTCATCAAATGCGCTCAACAACTGGGGTTCAGGCTAAAGGAATTGCAGGCGATGCTTCAGGGCCAACGTGGGCAGCCACTGCCGTGGCATCTGGCGCATCAGGCGATTGCCGATAAAAAGCAGGAGTTGGCGGACAAAATTACAGCGTTGGCCCGCCAATACGTGCAATTGACTGAGTTCGAAGCCAGCCTGAAGCAGGCTCAATCTGACTGTCCGCTTGAGCAGGTTTGATCGATAGCGCGTTTCTGGACAGCTGAGTGTCGAGCACAGACAACTGACACCGAGCCGGGCGCTATAGGGTGCGACTTCAGTCCTGCCTAACGCTCGGAGTCAGCATGTCCAAACCCATTACCGTTCTTCGCGATACCCATCCACTGCCAGTGCTTGACGCCTGCAAATGGGAAAAACTCGAAGGTGACCCGCACACCGTCAACCTCAACGCCTACACCAGCGAAGACGGCAGCAAGATCATGGGCACCTGGATCTGCACACCGGGCAAGTGGTACGTGGAGTATGTGAAGTGGGAGTACTGCCACTTCCAGGAAGGCTACTGCGTGATCACCCCGGACGGCATGGAACCAATCCATCTGCGCGCGGGCGATATTTTCGTCATTGAGCCGGGCATGAAAGGTACGTGGGAAGTGGTCGAGACCGTGCGCAAGTATTTCGTGTTTGCCTGATACAGCCATAAAAAACCGAGAGCCCACCCGACGTGGGCTCTCGGAAAGTATCGATGGAATACTCCGTATTTGTGGCGAGGGAGCTTGCTCCCGCTGGGGCGCGAAGCGGCCCTAAAAATGGGACTGCTATGCAGTCCAGCGGGAGCAAGCTCCCTCGCCACATACGTCCCTCGTCACAGTCCCGGAAAAACCCCTAGTGGGGTTTGCGATAGCTGTTGATGATTGCCGAAAAATCCTTGCCGCCTTCGCCACGCTGACTCATTGCCTGATACAGCTGCTGAGCCACCGCGCCGAGCATCACCGGTTGATGCGCCTGACGCGCAGCTTCAGTCGCCAGCCCCAGGTCCTTGAGCATCAATTCGGCACCAAAACCGCCGGTATAACCGCGCGATGCCGGTGCTGTTTCGACAATGCCCGGCCACGGGTTGTACATCTCCGAACTCCAGCAACGGCCGGTCGAACTGTTGATGATCCCCGCCAGCACCTGAGTGTCGATGCCCAAGGCATCGCCAAGGGCCATCGCTTCGCTGACGCCGACCATGGAAATAGCCAACAACAGGTTGTTGCAGATCTTGGCGATTTGCCCGGTGCCGACTTCACCGCAATGCACAATGTTGCGGCCCATCTGCGCCAGTACCGGTTGCAGGGTGGCGAACAATTCCGGCGTAGCACCGACCATGAACGTCAGCGTCCCGGCCGCAGCGCCACCGGTGCCACCGGAAACCGGCGCATCCGCCATGGCTACACCTTGCCTGGCCGCAGCGGCGGCGACATCGCGGGCGGTTTGCGGGTCGATGGTGCTGCAATCCACTGCCGGAACACCTTTGGCGATCCCGGCCAGCACGCCGTCTTCACCCAGCCAGACGCTGCGCACATGGACAGCCGCCGGCAGCATGGTAATCACCAGTTCTGCGCCTTGGGCGGCCTCACGCGCCGTGGCGCTGATAGTGCCGCCCAGTTGCGCCAGTTCTGCGAGTACGGCTTTGTTCAGGTCGACCAGGTTCAGCGAATGGCCAGCCTTGATCAGGTTGCGCGCCATCGGCGCGCCCATGTTGCCGAGACCGATAAAAGCAATTTTCATGTCCGGCTCCTTAACGCAAATTGATGGTTGTGTTCACACCGTCATTGACGCTGTCATCGTCGAACCAGCGACTGGTGACGGTCTTGGTTTGAGTGTAGAACTGCACCACTTGCTTGCCATACGGACCGAGGTCGCCGAGCTTGGAACCCCGCGAACCGGTGAAGCTGAAAAACGGAACCGGCACCGGGATCGGGATATTGATGCCAACCTGACCGACGTCGATTTCATTCTGGAATTTACGCGCCGCCGCACCACTCTGGGTGAACAGGCCGGTGCCGTTACCGAACGGGTTGGCGTTGACCAGCGCAATGGCCTGATCGAGGGTGTCGACCTCCAGTACCACCAGCACCGGACCGAAGATTTCCTGGGTGTAGATCTGCATGTCGGTGGTCACGCCGGAGAACAGGGTCGGGCCGACAAAGTTGCCTTTTTCGTACCCAGGGACGGTGATATCACGACCATCGAGCTCCAGTTTTGCGCCTTCCTTGATGCCGCTTTCGATCAGCTCAAGAATCCGCGCCTTGGCCCGTTTCGAAATCACCGGGCCGACGTCAGTGCCTGGCTCGCTGCCGGCATTCACTTTGAGGTTTTGCGCCAATGCCTTGAGGTCAGGCAGCCACTGCTTGGCCGCGCCCACCAGCACCACCACCGAGGTGGCCATGCAGCGTTGACCGGCGGCGCCGAAACCGGCACCGACCAGCGCATTGAGGGCTTGCTCACGATTGGCATCGGGCAGTACCACCGCGTGGTTCTTGGCGCCCATCATCGATTGCACGCGTTTGCCGTGTTTGCCGGCCAGGTCGTAGACGTGAGTACCGACTGCCGTCGAACCGACGAACGATACGGCCTTGATGTCTTTGTGGGTGCAGAGTGCATCCACCACATCCTTGCCGCCGTGAACCACGTTGAGCACGCCGGCTGGAATGCCCGCCTCGATGGCCAGTTCCACCAGCAGCATAGTCGACATCGGGTCCTGTTCGGATGGCTTGAGCACGAAGGTGTTGCCGCAGGCGATGGCCATCGGGAACATCCACAGCGGGATCATCGCCGGGAAGTTGAACGGCGTGATGCCGGCGCAGACGCCGATCGGCTGGCGCAGGGTGTAGGTATCAACACCACCTGCCACGTTTTCAGCGAATTCGCCCATTTGCAGGCTGCCGATGGAGCACGCGTGCTCGACCACTTCCAGGCCACGGAAGATATCGCCTTCAGCGTCGGCAATGGTTTTACCCTGCTCGGCACTGAGGACCACGGCGATGCGCTTGGAGTGCTCGCGAATCAACGCCTGAAGCTTGAGCATGATGCGCATCCGCGCGCCGATCGGTGTCAGCTTCCAGGTCTGGAAGGCACGATGAGCGGCACTGATCGCCGCGTCGACTTCCGCAGGCGTAGCAAACGGCACTTTAGCCAGCACTTGCTGGGTCGCCGGATTGACGATGTCGTGCCACTCGGTGGTCTGGGACTCGACCCATTGGCCGTCGATCAACAGCTTGACCTTTTGCACAGTGGTTTCTGGCGTGAGCGATGCGTTCATGACGGTCTCCTGGACTTGTTGTTATGCAGGGAGCCAAGGCGAGAAAAGTCGCCTTGTAATGAGGCGTGTGTCGCGAGTTGGTTGTCGGACTGTTTTTGGAGTATAGATGTGCAAACTTCTAATAAGAACGCACATAAAAGCCGGTCCAACATGCAAAAAAACATCACATCGTTAGGCTCGTTGAACTGGGACGACCTGAAGTTTTTCCTCGAGGTCGCCCGCACCCGCAAGGCCAGCAGCGCTGCCAAACGCCTAGCCGTGGATTACACCACCGTGTCACGGCGGATCAGTTCGCTGGAAGGTGCATTGGGGACATTGTTGTTCGAAAAATCACGGACCAATGGCTTTGTATTGACCGCCGAGGGCCAGCGTTTACTGGGTTATGCCGAATCCATAGAAAGCACGCTGCACATGGCGTGCGAGCAGGTGTCCGGCTCAGGCGTGGCCTTATCCGGCCACGTGCGTATGGGTTGCACCGAAGGTTTCGGGAGCTTTTTCATCACCCCGCAACTCAGCCACTTCGTCGATGCCTATCCGGCGATTTCAGTTGATATCCTGCCGCTGCCGCACTTCATCAGCTTGTCCAAGCGCGAGGCAGATATTGTCATCGCCCTGGAACGCCCGGAACACGGCCCTTACGTCTGCTGCAAACTCTGCGACTATCGTTTGCAGCTGTACGCGACCCAGGATTACCTCAACCAACACCCGCCCATCCGCCGCCCGGCAGATTTGGGCAAGCATCAGTTCATCAGTTATGTCGACGATCTGGCATTCAGCTCGGAGCTGCTGTACCTGGCGAATGTACTGCCCGGCGCCAGCGCCAACCTGCGCAGCACCAGCGTGATTGCGCAATTCGTGGCCGCGCAGCAAGGCCGTTCGCTGGCAATTCTGCCGTGTTTCCTCGCGGCCCAGGATCCACGACTGCTGCCAGTGCTGCCGGAGGAAATCAACATCACCCGGCAGTTCTGGATGTACTGCCGCGAAGACCTGCGCAAGCTCAAGCGAATCACTTTGTTGTGGGACTACATCCGCGCCGTGACCGAGCAGAATCAAGCGCTATTGATGGGGGAAACCCGAACGATGTACTTCGCCGACTGACAGCCCTTCAAGGAATCAGGTAGCGGCGTCGTAACGAGCTCCGCAGACCTTTGCCAAGGTTGAATGACAGGGATTTGGACGCAACTTGTGACATCGAAGGGCATTTCCAGCCACCTCAAAGACCCCACTTCCAGAGGCCTGTGTAATCGCGATAAGAACTGAACGAGCCCCATGCAGGCACACCCGATGAGGCTCAGGCGCAAGGACCTGCACTTTGAGTACTATCACGACGACGGACAACCGCTGATCAGCGGTTCGTCAGGGTCGCTTTCGAGAAATGTGACCAGCACTTCCATTCCCATTCGAGGGGGGCGCAATGTCACAGCCTCTACTGGCGGATAATCCCAGCCAGCAACTACTCTTGTCGTCAAATCTGCCGGTCTGGCAGTAGAACGCAATTGCTCGACTTTACGCTATTCGAACCCTAACTCAGGCAGATAAGGATCATCTGTTTGTCTTAGCTGCGTAATTGCATGGACTTGACCACACAGTTGGATTTATAGCCGCAGGCGTGTAGTTCGGACACTTACGCCTATTCAGGCAGGAGGCTCTGTGGATACGCCCACAAAGAACACAGCTTATTCCCCTCTGAAATAAAGGCTGTCATCCTCGGAAAGCCATGAAAAATAAAAAAAATGGTTTCCCGTCACCACTCAAACTATGCTCCGCACCATGGACGCCCAGAGCACAGTTTTGATGCTCGGGCTTTGAGAGCACGGAGGCTCTGATGTATGTTCAAGCTCAGACGGAAAACATGGGTTTTACTATTGACCTATATCATGGGTGTCAGTGGTTATATCTACTACCTCTACGTTGAGACTAAAGGAATCCTCACTGAAAACGTTAACAACAAGCTGCTGGATGCAGCGTTGGGCGCTTCGGCGATCCTTGGCGACCGCTACCATGATAATCTGATCAACAAACAGTCAAAATCGGAAGCGGAAGATCTGGATGCTATTCAACGACTCTCCAAATTTAATGAGTCAATGAGTACTGCCTTTGTCTACACCGTAGTTAAACGCTCGGGAGTAGCTTATCTAGCCAGCTCCAGCGCATCAAAAAAAGAGATCCAAGATAAGAACTTCGTACGTTTTTTTGATCCCTATCCCGATGCCAGCCAGGCTTTGGTCGAAAGCTTTGAGCGCACCGAGCCCACCTGGATCGATTACTCGGATCATTGGGGAGACTTTCGCGCCGTCTTCATCCCATTAAAGTCGCAGGACGGTACGACATATATTGCCGGCGCGGAGATGACGCTGGCGGACTACCGCCACCAACTTAATCAAGACTCCCTGCACCATATTATCCTGGCCATTCTGGTATTTCTCACCTTCAGCCTCTTGTTCGTGATCGACTTAATACGCGTACGTGCTCACCTCCAGCAACTGCAAATAAACGAAGAGGTATTGAGGCAGGCAAAAAACGCCGCCGAGGATGCCAATCGTTCAAAAACCAGATTTTTGTCCACCATGAGTCATGAAATCCGCACGCCCATGTACGGTGTCATCGGTGCGACCGAGTTGCTGGCTGGCCCCTCCTTGAATCCGGAGCAAAGCAGTCTGCTCAAAACGATTCATACGAGCGGACGAACCCTGCTATCTCTTATCGATAACATTCTTGACCTCGCAAAAATCGAAGCGGGAAAACTTGAATTGAAGCCGCGCGTATTCGAAGTGCGAACCTTGGTTTTGTCCAGTATTGAAATAGTCCGACAAAATATCCAGGACAAACCCATAGTACTTGAAGTCCAAGTCTCACCGGATGTACCTCTCATAGTTAAAACCGATGCCGATTGTCTTCGCCAGATATTGATCAACTTGCTGGGCAATGCGCTCAAATTCACCGAAACCGGAAAGGTATCGCTCTCGGTCACGGCTAGCGGATACGGCCCTCAAGCGCGACTCAGCTTTTCGATACGCGACACCGGCATAGGTATCCCTGCAGAACTGCAAGACGGTCTGTTCAAGCCCTTTGCTCAATTTGAAGGGGCGACCAATCAACGCTTTACAGGGAGTGGGCTCGGCCTTTCCATCTGCAAAAATCTGGTCGAGGCGCAGAATGGGGTTTTATCTTTTACCAGTCAGTTTGGCGTCGGCTCAACTTTCTCCTTCTCACTCCCAATGGAGCCTTTTTCAGTTTCAGAAATACCCATTGGTGATGGGTATACAGTGGTTGATTTCGACCCGTCTTTTGCCAGTCATTACCCGCTCGATATCCTGCTGGTGGAGAATCATCCGGTGAATCAGAAGGTTGCCATGGCGATGTTACAGAAGTTGGGCTATACGCCCAACCTTGCGTCAAATGGTCTGGAGGCGATCAATGCATATTTAACTTCGACTCCGCATGTCATTTTAATGGACATCAACATGCCCATTATGGATGGACTGGAGGCCATCCATGAAATCCGAAAACTACCACTGGGCGATACGTGCTACATCGTTGCTTTCACCGCGAGCGCGTTTTCGAGCGAGACAGAACGGTTTAGGGGCGCTAGTGCCAATGATATTTTAACCAAACCGGCGAGCTTTCAGGCCTTGACCAAGGTGCTTCAGCGCGCAACCATCTGCCAACAGCAGTTCCACACCCACACTCCGCTAGTTAATATTAGCTCAAGTTAAAATGGACTCAGGGCACAAATGCCATCACGGAAGCAGGAGACCCCGACCCATCTTTCAGTCGAAGCACGCCAATGACCAGTGTTGTACCTTTCGCTGGAAGCTGATCCAGGTTAGTCAGGCACTCTAGAACGATTCCATCTTTCGCCAGAACCTGACGATTGGTGGCGAATACCGTGTCCTGCCCTGGATCAGCTCCATGCGTATCGATACCGACGCCCGCAATCTGGCGTTCTTCAAGCAGAAATTTCGCCGCTGCGGCGCCGACACCCGGAAAGTGTGGGCCTTGAGCATCTTGATTGATAAAGCGTTTAGGATCGTTCCACAGGGCTTGCCACCCGGTATAAAACAGCACTACAGAACCTTGGTCGATGCGACCATGATCGTGCTCCCATTTTTCGAGATCTTGAATGCCGATCACATAGTCAGGGTTATCCCGGGCTTGAGCCCGTAGATCAATCATAACAGCCGGTCGGACTAGAGACTCCGGCTGATAACCATCAATCCCAATAGCATTGGGGTGAAAACTATTGGGCGCGTTCATGTGGGTTGCACTGTGTTCACCGATACTAAAGCGCCGCAGGTAGTAACCGTCTTTTTTCTGGGAGGCCACCACATCGAATGTGACCGGAGGGTCGTGAGGCCAAAGTGGTATAGATGGGCTAATGATGTGACTGAGGTCAATTACCTTTCGAAACTGAATACTCTGCATTCCTTTGTCTCCCTTATCCTCTGCGAAACTTTCAGCGACACCGACCGACAGCAAAGCAGTCAGTATGCCAATAGACGCCTGTTTAAAATAGCTCTTGTTTTGCGTTGATATAGCCATGACGATTGCGCACTCTCCCGATCATTAAGGAATTCCAGTCCTCGCGTCCAGCTGTGTCCGTCTATTCTATGCTCGTTAATCCTAAAGAGGTTTCTGTATTGGAGAGTATCAATATCAATCCTTTCAATACATCACCGGCCTCCGTAAAGTGATTAATCAGACGACTAGTCTCGGTGCTGTACTAAATCCCTTGAAATATCGATTTCTGTAGCATCCCGCGCCATCACAGTCAGGAGGCCACGATGGCAAAACGGTATGAACTCCCCGGCGCAGCCTGGGATTGGGTTGCAGATATTTTCACTGCAATCTGCCGTGGCGGACGCCCGCGGGCAGATGATCCGCGGTGCCGCAAAAAGAACGCGCTGATGGCTACCGTCAGCCATGCCGCTCTGAAGATCCTTCGGGGCCAGGAATGGCTGAGCTTGTACCAGTGGAATACCGGAAAGGCCGAGCACTATTTCTGCTCGAAGTGCGGGATCTATACGTTCAACAGACGGCGCATGGACTCTGATCTGTACAGCGTCTACGCCTACTGTCTGGACGGTCTCGACTTGGCGACGTTGCCGGTGCGGCAAGTGGCCGGGAAAAATCGGCCGTGATTATCCGCCTCAACGAAGTGCTCCCCCAGGGAAATGAAGTGGCAGGTGCCTTTGGGGGTATGGGGCTCGTTCACGCAAGCTGCAATTGTCGCTCCCTTCACCTAACGTCCAGATGATAATCTCACGCCTCAATGTGCGGTTTATACCGGCACGATCACCATGCTTCAAATGCCCGCCGGGTGCATTTTCTGCACTCCTGGGGCAGTAAAACAAGGACGTAAACACATGAGCAGGGAGATCATCCTGATGCGCCATGGGCAGCCGAATCTGGCCGTGACCAACAAGGTTTCAGCGCTTGGTATGAAACGCTGGATCGAGCAATACAACCTATCCGAAATCATCAACCAGCCCGCCCCAGAGGCGAGTGTGCAACTGGCCGCTACCGCCCAAGTGATTGTATCGAGCAGTGCGCCTCGGGCTCTGACATCCGTTCGGGCGTTGGGCCTTCAGCCCACACTGGTAGACGCGATTTTCTGCGAGGCGCAGCTGCCCCATGGCCGCTGGACACTGCCGCGTCTTTCACCGTTTACGTGGGCATTTATCCTTCGAGTCTCATGGTTATGCGGCTTCTCAGGGACGGTCGAGTCTTTCCGTCAGGCCAGGATTCGGGCCAACGAGGCCGCTCAACAACTTCGATCCCTTGCGAGCGCAGGACCGGTCCTGTTGCTCGGTCATGGAGTCATGAATCGAATGATCGCCAAGCAGTTGGAGGCTGCCGGATGGACTCGCCAGAAACGCAATGGCAACCGTTACTGGAGCGCAATGGTCTATCGAATGAATCAGAGTTAAGGCACGTCGATAGCAACCGGGACACACCCGGCTTATGACATGCAAATGCATCCGTGAAGTGACTGAGCAGAATCAGGCGCTATTGATGGGGGAAACCCGCACGATGCACTTCGCCGACTAGTCCGCGATCACCACAATCGATACCCGGCGATTCTCGGTGCGTCCGGCGGTGGTGGTGTTGGATGCCACCGGCTCGGCGCTGCCAAGGCCGCGCAGTCGAATGTTCTCCTCGCGCAGGCCAACGCTGGTCAGCACCGCGCCGACACTCTTGGCGCGGCGAAGGGAAAGCTGCTCGTTATAGGCCTCTTTACCCGACCCGTCAGTGTGACCATCGACCCGTACACGCTCAATGCCGGCACCATGCAACGCCTTGCCGATTCGCTCGACGATTTCGGTACTTTGGGCGTTCAGGTGATCAACGTCGCTGCCAAACAGTACCTTGCCCGACAAACCGAAGGCCCAGCCCTCCTCGGTCAATTCGAAACCCTGTTGCTTGAGCACCGCAACCTGCGCCGGTGTGAGGCCTTTTTGCGGTGCAGTTTGGCATCCGGTCAATGCCAGCACGGCCATGAGCAAGGTAAAGGTAAAGAATCGCAGGGAACGCTGGGTCAGTGAAAACAAGGCTGTTAACTCCTGGTTTGAACGTTGGCGACAAGGTGCTCCGACCCTGCCGTGTATTGCCCGCCTCGGGCGAGGCGTTTGGCTTGATACATTGCCGCATCGGCGGCATCGAGCAGGGTACCGGGTGTGGCGCCATGATCCGGATAAATGGCAATGCCAACGCTGAGTGAGGTCAACACCTGGGTATCACCTGGCAACTGAACCGGCAGCTCCATGCTGGCGATAATTTTTTCGGCAATTCGTTCGGCGTCTTCGGTTTTGTGCAACGGCGTCAACAGCACAGCAAACTCGTCACCGCCCAAGCGGGCGACCAGATCCTCTTCGCGCAATTGCGCCCGGACTCGGGTTGCCACGGCAACCAGCACGGCATCGCCAGCAGCGTGGCCGAAGTTGTCATTGATACCCTTGAACCGATCGCTATCGAGAAACAGCACGGCAACCCGTTCATCGTGTTTGTTGGCATTGCGTAACGCGCGAATCAGTCGACCTTCGAAAAACGCCCGGTTCGGCAAACCGGTGAGGCTGTCATGGCTGGCCTGATGGGCCAGCGTTTCGTTTTCGCTTTGCAGGTGGGTTTGCCAGGACTCCAGCTCATCAAGCAAGGCATTGAAGTCGTTGCCCAGACTATCGAGTTCGGCAATGCGTGCTGGCGGCACACGACGATCGAGGACCCGCTCCTGGCGCGCTGCGTGAGCGACCTCGGCCAGGCTGCGCAGTGGGCCGGTAATCCCGCGTAGCTGACGGCGTGCCAGATACAACGCGACCCAGGCGCTGACTGCCGTACACAAGACAATCCCGGCCAGACCGCTGAGCAAAAAGCGCATCAGACTGCCGCCATGCCCGGTCAGCAGGATGCTGCCGATTTCCTGACCTTGATGGAGGATCGGCATATTGATCGGCTTTTCCAGAAGCGTTCGGGCGATCTGCATTTCCAGTTCGGAAACCAGACCGGTTTCCGGTCGCTGCCAACGAGCGAGCAGTTGGTCCTTTTCATCGAACACCTGGGCATCGGCCACTTCTTCTGTGGACGCGATCAGCGCCAGCGCTTCGGTCGCCGCCACGTTGTCGTTGAACACCACTGCGGCTTCCACGGTGTAACTGATCGAACGGGCAATCAGCTGCAGGTTGTGATCGGCATACACTCGCAAGGCCAGTACCCCAAGCAGGGTCAGGGACAGACTGGCCATGGCCACGCCAACCAGCGCAACGATCAGGTGTCCACGGCCAATGACCGATTGCAAAGTTGGGCGGTTGCCGGACCTGAACAGGCTCATGGGGCCGCCACTTTACGGCGAGAGAGTTGCAAGACGCTGGGGTGAATGCGCACACCACTGCGGGCCACCGAATCGAGGTTGACCTCAAACGAGACTTGATGGTCACTGACCCGCAGGCAGAACAGGCTGCCTACCGTGCATTGATCGCCCCCCTCGCTGATACTCAGCACCGGATGGCCTGTCAAAGAAGCGAAGAGCGTGTTGCGCTCTTCATTGGTCAGTTTACCGATGTAGATTGCGTCACACTCACTGGCGATCGCCGGGTAATTGGCTAACAGTCGCCGAACGACCACCGGGCGACCCGTGGCTTGAGTGGTGCCTTTGACCAAATCGTCGGTGTACTCGGTGGGACCGACCACGCACAAATGCAATTGCGCTGGCTCCACTGGCCAGCGAGCGTAGCTGAGGATTCCCAACACCACTTGAGTGACCGACATGGCGCGCTGATCAGCCATGCTCGCTGGCGCCTGCGACTCGGCGAATACAGGAAGGCTCAGCAAACAGAAAAGGCCGGCCAGCAGCAGTTGCTTCCAGCCAGCAATGCGTTCTGTCGTCCAGACAGCCAGCTTCATGCGGGAATTCTCGTTGATCGTCATGGATGATGCCGCAACGATAGCATATCCGGTGAAATGCTCACGAAAGCAGCGAGTATTGATAGGCGCCTATTTGTTTATAAAATCCTGAAGTAACAATTTGGGGTTTCCTATTTTTCTCTGTTTCACCCCATGTCTACCATCAGCACCAACGTGACCTGTAACCGCACTGCGGTCCTAATAACAATAAAAGCTGACAGCGACGTAAGTGAGAGCGGATCCACCGAGATTCGACTCATGAAAACCTTTTGCTACTGCCATAACAGCTCGATTCGGTCATGCACCGGCGTCGAGCCTTGAGTAGTTGAAGGCGTCGTGGAGGTTCACCGATGAAACTGGAAATATTTCGTACCCTCTGGGGCTATAGCGCGAGCAAGGCTCAGGCACTCGATGAGTTGCTGGAAGCCGGCTTCGATGGCATGGAAGCTCGCCTGCCGCTGGACGTCCGCGAACGAGCCGAGTTCGGCGCCTTTCTCAAAGCCAATGCACTGGCTTACATCAGCACCGTGTTTACCGCTTATGACGTGCTGCCGGAACAATCCGCGTCGCCCACCGAACACCTTCTTGATCTGGACAAAAAACTCGCTTGGGCTGCCGAGCTCAATCCACGCTTCGTCAATGTGCTGGCCGGCAATGACCGTTGGCCGCTGTCGCAGCAGGTAGAGTTCTTCGGCCAGGCCATGGCGCTTGCACGCAAGCACGGGCAATTCTGCAGCTTCGAAACCCACCGCTCACGTTCACTGTTCAACCCTTGGCTGACGCTTGAACTGATCCGGCAGCTTCCCGACTTGCGGTTCACCAGCGATATCAGCCATTGGGTCGTGACGTGCGAGCGGTTGTTGAATGATCCGGCGGATGACCTGAGTGCCTTCGTCGAGCGCGTACACCATATCCAGGCCCGCGTCGGTTATGACCAAGGCCCGCAGGTTCCCCATCCCGCCGCCCCGGAATACGCCCGGGAACTGGCCTTCCATCAACAGCACTGGGAAGCCATCTGGCGCTCCCAGCAGGCTCGCGGCTATCAGGTCAGCACCCTGACGCCTGAGTTCGGTGCCGACGGCTATTTGCACCACTTGCCCTTCACCAATGTGCCGGTCGCCGACCTGTGGTCGCTGAATATCTGGATGGCCAACACAGAGCGCGAACACTTCGATCGCTTCAATCACTCAACCCTCGTGTGAGGTGCTTGCAACATGTCCGAGCAGATCAATAACACTACGCCCCAAGCGAACTTCAAGAGCATTCCGGTGGTGGATATCGCCGGTCTGTTCAGCATCGAACGGGAACATCGGCTGGTCGTCGCAGAGCAACTCGGGGTGGCCGCCAGTGACGTCGGCTTTCTCTATATCACCAGCCACGGCATCGATCCGCAGTTGATCACCAACTTGCGCCAGGCAGCCAAGGACTATTTCGATCAGTCCCTGGAAACCAAGATGCAGCACTACATCGGCACCTCGAAGACTCACAAGGGCTTTGTCCCGGAAGGTGAAGAGGTTTACGCCAAGGGCAAACCGGATCATAAGGAAGCCTTCGACATCGGCTTCGAAGTCCCGGAAAACGATCCGCTGGTGCTGGCTAACACTCCGCTGCTCGGACCGAATGAATGGCCATCGTTGCCAGGTTTCAAGGAAGCCGTACAGGCCTACTACGCCGCGATCTTCGCCCTCGGTCGACGGCTGTTCGGTGGCTTCGCCCTGGCATTGGGCCTGGAGGAGGACTATTTCGACAGCATGGTCACCCGGCCGCCCTCGAAGCTGCGGCTGATCCACTACCCGTTCGACGGCACGGCTCAGGATGCACCTGGGATTGGTGCACATACCGACTACGAGTGCTTCACCATTTTGCTGGCTGACAAACCCGGGCTGGAGGTGATGAACAATCTTGGCCAGTGGATCGATGCACCGCCTATTCCAGGGGCGTTCGTGGTGAACATCGGCGACATGCTCGAAGTCATGACCGCGGGTGCATTCGTTGCGACGGCTCACCGTGTCCGCAGTGTCAGCGAAGAGCGCTACTCCTTCCCTCTGTTCTATGCCTGCGACTTCCATACCCAGATCAAACCCCTGCCGGGCTTCGCCAAGACCGGGCAGGAGTATGAGCAGATCGCCATTGGCGAACACATGTACAGCCAGGCGCTGCAGACTTACCAATACCTGCGCAAGCGGGTGGAAAACGGAGAAATCACGTTGCCGGAGAAGGCGCGTAAGCCTTCGAGCTTCGGGCACCTGAAAAATCAGACACAACCGTCCTGATCATTGCTGTCGGCCACTACTTTCTAATCGGAGTCACCGAAAATGCTTTACAAAAATAACCGTGCTGCCCGTTTGTCCCTGCTCGCCGCCAGCCTGTTCTGTGCAACTGCCAGCATGGCTTCCGCCGCCACACCGGGTCAGTTGAAAATCGGCATGGAAATCACCTACCCGCCGTTCGAATCCTATGATAGCCAGAAGAATATCGTCGGCTCCGATCCGGAACTGGCTCAAGCCCTGGCCAAGCAGATGCAAGCCAAGGCGGAGTTCGTCGATACCAAGTTTCCCAATCTGATCTCCGGCCTGAACTCCGGGCACTACGACGCGATCATCTCCGGCATGTACATCACGCCAGAGCGTCAGACTCAAGCGATGACCATTGGCTACGCCGTAACGGGCGCGGCAATCATGGCGCCGAAAGACAGCACGCTGAATGCACAAACCCCAGAAGACCTCTGCGGCCTGAAAGTCGGACTGGAACAAGGCACCACCTGGGTCGCTCAATTGAAGAAACTCTCGGCCGACTATTGCGTACCGAACAACAAGGGCGCCATCACTGTCAGCGAGTTCCCATCGGCACCGGAAGTGACTCAGGCCCTGCTGTCGAAAAACATCCAGGCCCAAATGGAAATCGCCGGCGCAGCGAAGATGATCGCCGAACACACCAACGGTCGTGTGGTGGTCACCTCCCAGCATCTGGTCTATCCGCAAACCCTCGGCATCTTCGTCAAGAAAGGCAATGACGAGACCTATCAGGCGCTGCTCAAGGCGTTTGATGGCGCGAAAAAAAGCGGTGACTACGCAGCTATTCTGAAGAAGTACAACCTGGAAGAAGCGTCCAACTAAGGCGACGCCCCTTCGCGGGCCAGCACACGCTTACAAAAGTACCGTTCCCTGTTCGGGAGCGGCTTACCCGCGAAGATTTCAATGCGGTTCGAGGTACTTATGCAATTCGATTGGTCGTACTTTTTCTCCCTGTTCGCAGACTCCGCCTTCTGGCAAGCCTGCGTCACCGTAATCGAACTCAGTGCCCTGGCCTGGTTCATCGGCATGCTGCTGGGCTTTCTGCTGGCCTCGGCCAAACTGTCGACTTCGGCCTGGCTCAGACTTCCGGCGACCGCGTATATCTGGTTCTTCCGCAGCATTCCGCTGCTGGTGCTGGTGGTCTTCGTCTACAACCTGCCGCAGTTGTTCCCGATGACCGGCTCGGTCCTGTCCAACCCGTTCTACTCCGGGTTGTTCGCGCTGGTGATCACCGAAGCGGCGTATATGGCAGAGATCCATCGCGGTGGCCTGATTTCGGTCGCCAAGGGTCAGAAAGAGGCCGGGCGCGCGCTGGGTATCGGCTTTCTGGGCTTGCAGCGTTTGATCGTGATTCCTCAGGCTTTTCGCATTTCCCTGCCGACCTTGATCAACGAATACATCACGGTGGTGAAACTGACGTCGCTGATCTCGGTGATCTCCCTGACCGAACTGCTGACCGTCGGCCAGCGCCTGTACGCGCAGAACTTCCTGGTCATGGAAACCCTCGGCGCAGTAGCGGTGTATTACGTGTTTATCGTCAGCGTGTTCGGCTGGTTTTTGCAGCGACTGGAACACCATCTGGATCTGAACCAACGCAAGCCGCAAACCCTCGACGAAACCGCCGTAAGCCGACTCAAGGCCGAGTCCCAACCGCTGACCAGCACTGCCGGCCTCCCGGTCAATCGCGGTGCGGTACCGGTTCTACAACTGGAGAAGATCCACAAGCGCTATGGCAATCACGAAGTGCTCAAGGGCATTGACCTGACTGTCGGCAGTGGCCAGGTGATTTCGATCATCGGCCCGTCAGGCTCAGGTAAAACGTCGTTGATTCGCACCATCAATGGACTGGAAAGTATTGATCAAGGCGAGATCATGCTATTTGGCGAAAGCTTCATCGGTTCCAACGACACCCCCAACAGCGCGAAGGTTCGTAGTGGCGTGCGGCATATCGGGATGGTATTCCAGAACTTCAACCTGTTTCCCCATCGCTGCATTCTCGACAACATCACTCTGGCGCCGCGCTTCCACGGCAGCGCAAAACCCTTGAGTGAACAATGCGCCTATGCGCTGCTGGACAAGGTCGGACTGCTGGCCCACGCACACAAGTATCCGCATCAGCTTTCCGGCGGTCAGCAACAACGGGTAGCGATTGCCCGGGCATTGGCCATGGAACCGAAGATCATGCTGTTCGACGAACCGACTTCGGCCCTCGATCCGGAACTGGTGGGCGATGTATTGAATGTGATCCGCGATTTGGCCAAAGAAGGCATGACCATGCTGATCGTGACCCACGAGATGGACTTCGCGATGTCGATTTCCGATCGGGTGATTTTCATGGAAAACGGGAATATTCAGCTGGATGCAAGCCCGTACGCCATACGCAATGCGCGGGCCGGGGAACGAGTCCGGCGCTTCATGGGCCTGACCGCCCAGACCGAAATGCTGCTGGCAGCGGAGTAGACCTCGGAGCAGACCAGGTCTTGGTGGCGATAGGTCAAATCCTCTCGCCACCACACTGCACCCGCTCACCCCAGCTCCAGCATCAACCCGCTCAAGCGCTTGACCTTGCGTCGTACGGCTTCTTCAAAAATCCCGGTACGTGGTTCGATCAGGCTGAACCAGTTCTTGGCGCGAGTGATTCCGGTGTAGATCAGCTCTTTGGTCAGCACCGGGTTCAGTGCATCGGGAAGGATCAACGCCGTGTGCGCGAACTCGGAGCCTTGGGATTTGTGCACGGTCATGGCGTAGACGGTTTCCACGTCATTGAGTCGGCTGGGCAAAACAAACCTGACACCGCCCTGACCATCGTTACGCGCAAAAGCGACGCGCAGCACCTGGCGCCCAACCTCCTGGCCATCGCGCTCAGGCAATTTCAGGGCGATACCGATGTCGCCATTCATCAGGCCCAGACCGTAATCGTTGCGGGTCATCAGCACCGGACGCCCTTCGTACCATTGCTGATCACTGTCAATCAGTCGCGCCTTCAGCAGCGCGCCGGTAATCCGCTGATTCAGCCCCTCGACACCCCATGGCCCCTTACGCACGGCACACAGCAGTTGGAACGCATCAAAGGCTTGCAAGACATTGCGTGCCCACTCGATCCAGCAAGGATCGTCGGGAAGTGAGTTGAAGGACGGACGCTGGTTGCGCAAGAGACTCAAGTAATGTCGATATCCCTGCGGGCCTTCGCCCTGGCCTTCGAGCAATAGACGCTCCAGCGCCCTGTCCTGCTCCCCCTTGAGGGACAGCGAAAAAAGATCGGCATGACTACGAGCAGCCAGCAGCTTGCGGGCCTCATCGGCCTGCTGCTGATTGACCCAGCGCGCCAGTTGACCAATACCGCTGCCTTCGCCAAATCGCCGCGAATGACGCAGCATCACGACCTGCTGGGCCAGCGGGTGAGTGGCGTCGGTGTCTTCCTGCAAACCGCTGGAACCAAGATTTTCACCACTGACGGCCTCCAACCAGTCGCGGGTCTGCGGGCTGTACCAACCGGCCTCGGCATCGCGGCACAGATCACCGAGAACGGCGCCAGCCTCCACCGACGCCAACTGATCCTTGTCACCGAGCAAGACCAACCGGGCATGCGTCGGCAACGCATCAAGCAGATTGGCCATCATCTCCAGGTCGATCATCGAGGCTTCGTCGACCACCAGCACATCCAGCGGCAGGCGATTGCCGGCGTGATGGCGGAAATGCCGGGTTCCCGGCCGGCTGCCGAGCAGACGGTGGACCGTGGTCACGTCAGAGGGGATTTTGTCCCTGACGTTCTCGGCAACTTGCAGTGTGCGAACTTGCTGGCTGATGGACTCTGTCAGCCGTGCGGCGGCCTTGCCCGTGGGGGCGGCAAGTCGAATTCGCAGTGGCTTGCCCGCCTCCACGGCTGGCGCCTGGAGCAGGGCCAGCAAACGCACGACCGTGGTGGTTTTACCGGTTCCAGGCCCGCCCGTAACGATGCTGAATGCACCACGGGTGGCCAGGGCACAGGCGAGTTTCTGCCAATCGATCTGCGCGCTGGAACTGGCCTGGCCAAACAGGCCACTCAGGCGTTCGGACAGGTCATCAGGTGTCGGTTCATGGACGATAAGTCGTTGGCGTAGCGCACTGTCGATGCGCCGTTCGTACGTCCAGTAACGGCGTAAATACAGTCGCTTGCCAGACAATACCAATGGGCGCTGCTGCGATTCATCACGCCCATCGACAGCCAGCGCCACAAGACTGCTGGACGCCAGTACCTTGCACCAGTGTGCTCCCTCCAATGCTTCAAGCAATTGCGATGGCAACAACAGGGTTCCGGTCTGCAGATCGCCTTCCGGCGGCAGGGATAGCGCGAAGTCCGGCTCCTTGAGCGTCTCGAACAGATCGAGGCACACATGCCCGTGTCCCAGTTGATGGCTGGTCAAGGCTGCCGCCAGCAATACCAGCGGATCGCCATCGGGTGCCAGTTCGTGGAGGAAGGCAACAAAGGCTTTGTCCAAGGCCCGAAGCCAGCCACGCTCGACCCAGCGTTCAAGCAACAGCAGCAGGTCATCGGCACGGCTCAGCGGCGTCAGTTGCGCAAGGCTCTCGGCCGTCAACGGCGTGGGTAACAAATCGGCAAAGGAACGGCTCATAGCAATACACCCTGCTCCCAGGCCGGTTCAGGCTTGGGTTCTGGTTTTCCCTGGAACAGCCGGTCCAGTCGTTCGATCAATTCCCGTGGCGGACGAGTGAAATACACGCCTTGGCCAGGTGCCCGGGTGCCGCGCAGGAACAGGTACAAGGCGCCGCCCATGTGCCGGTCATAGTCGTAGTCGGTGAGTCGCGCCTTGAGCTGGCGATGCAGCGCCAGTAGATACAACACGTATTGCAGGTCATAGCGATGATCGAGCATCGATTGTTCCATTGCCTGCTCGGTATAGGCCGAATCGTCAGCACCGAGCCAGTTGGACTTGTAATCCGCAACGTAGTAACGCCCGGCGTGCTCGAACGTCAGGTCGATAAAGCCTTTGAACATGCCATTCAGCAGTATGGGCTCGGCAACGACACGAGAAGCGCTGGCATGGGTGTATTGGCGCACCAGTTCGTCGAGCTTCAACACATCGACTTTATGGCTGGCAAACCAGAATTCCATTTCGACCCGGTACTCGGTCAGTTGCTCGAACACCACCGGCGGTTGCTCGGCACCGATGCATAACGGCGCTTGCAACAAGTGCTGCAGCCAGTCGCGCAGGGTATTGATCCAGCCCTCCCAGCCGCGGCGGTTGCAGCGGCGCGCAATGGCGTTTTCGATGGATTTCGGGTCTGCGGCGAAACCTTCGTCACCCGCCCACTCCAATAATCCATGGAGGAAAGTCCCGGGATTCGGCCCGCGCGGGAAGCGGTGGATATCACCACCGCTGGCGAGCACTTCGCGTGGCGCATCGGGATCAAGTCGCTCGTCGTCAAAAAGCTTTTGCGCTTGCGGGCTTTCCGGCGCTTCGTCGCTGCCAGCGCTCAGGCTATCGCCAATGCGCAATGCACTGTAGGAGGCGATCCACCAGTTCTCGGCAGCCTTGCGCTTCGGTATCAGCGGTGCGAGCAACGTTGCCTCATTGCGTGGCGGGAGAAAACGTTCGGTTGTGGCTTCAGGCATCTCGCCATAGCTCAATGCGCCGCAGTTTTGCTGCAAGTCTTCCAGCCAACGCTTCAGCGCCGTCGATTCGGCCAGCTTCTCGCCGCCACCCAGCAGATAGCCCAATGCCGACAGGTGCAGTACCGAGCTGTTGTTACTACCGCGCTTGAGGTCGGTGACACCCAGCCAGCAAGCATGCTGGGCTCGGGTCAAGGCCACATAGAGCAGACGCAAATCTTCAGCCAGGCGCTCATCGTCCGCCAGGGCAATCAACTCGGGGGTTGGGCTCAACGTTATCTGGGCTTGCCCGTTCGCGTCGTGGTAGTGCATCGGCAATCGACTGCCGTCCACCGGTTTTGCCGAACAAATGAACGGCAGAAAAACCAGCGGATACTCAAGGCCTTTGGACTTGTGGATGGTCACTACCTTGACCAGTTGCTCGTCGCTTTCCAGACGCAGAATCTGCTCTTCGCCGGCCTGCCCGGACAACGCCAGATGCTCGGACAAATGACGGATCAGGGCTTGCTCGCCATCAAGCTCGGCGGCTGCTTGTTGCAACAGCTCCGAGAGATGCAGCAAGTTGGTCAGTATCCGCTCACCATCGCTTCGGGCAATCAAGGCCTGAGGCAATTCGAAATCGTGCAGCAACCGGCGCAACATTGGCAGGATGCCCTGACTGCGCCAGATCACCCGATACTCGCGAAACTGCATGACGCGCTTCTCCCAGGCCAGCTCATCCTGGTTCAAACGTTCCAGTTCTGTCAGCGACAGGTTCAAGGTGATGCTGGCCAGCGCTGCACGCAGTGGTCGCTCGACATCCGGCTCGGCGCAGGCCTTTAGCCAACTCAACAGGTCGTGAGCCTCCTGGGCCGCGAACACCGAGTCCTTGTCCGATAGATAAACACTGCGCACGCCTCGCACGGACAATTCGTTGCGTACCGCCTGGGCCTCTTTACCATCGCGTACCAGAATCGCGATATCTGCCGGTAGTAACCCCTGTAGATCCTCTGCCCCCCGGACAAAACCCGCACGCCGCTGCTGACCGCTATTGAGCAATGCAGTGATTTCACTGGCGCAAGCTGCAGCCAGTTGCTGTCGGTACACAACACCGGACAATGGTTGCTCGCTGGACAGCTGCCAGATATTCAACGCGGGTACGGCCTGACCGTTGATCTGCAAAGACTCTTTGCGGCCTTGAGATTCAACCGGCAAAAATGGAACCGGGTTTTCGCCGTTTTTTTCGCGAAACAGAAACGCTCCACGCCCCTGCTCACGGGCTTCGGCACGCTGGAACACGTGGTTCACCGCATCGACCATCCCGTGACTGGAGCGGAAGTTGGTGCCCAGGGTATGCAAGCGACCACTCGTTGCCTGGCGCGCGCGCAAGTAGGTATAGATATCGGCGCCACGGAAGGCATAGATCGCTTGTTTAGGGTCGCCGATCAGAAACAGCCCACATTCGGGGTTGTTGTCTTCAATACGATAGATACTTTCGAAGATCCGGTACTGGACCGGGTCGGTGTCCTGGAATTCGTCGATCAACGCGACGGGAAACTGCTCGCGGATCAACGTCGCCAGACGCTCGCCACCTTCGGCTCGCAATGCAGCATCGAGCCTTAGCAACATGTCGTCGAAACCCATTTCAGCACGCCGACGCTTCTCTTCTTCAAAGCGTGCACCCACCCACTGCGCAGCATGTTTCAGGACTGCGGCGTCCGGAGTCGGCAATTCATCGAGACTGGCTTTCAGGCCGGGCATGGCGTCCAGGCCGGGGTGGCTTGGTGCCTGACCTTTCCAGGCCTCAGCCATGCCATCGGGTGTCAGACGATTGAAGCCGGTGCCAATATCCAGTTGTTCAAGGCTGTCATCCTCGGCCCAAGTACTGATTTTCTCGAACCAGGGCTCGAAGTAACGCGCTTGCATCTTGCGCCCGTCGACAGACTTGCTGGCGACGCCTTGCAGACAGATCTCACGCAACTCCTGCGCCCATTGTCGCCAAGGCGCCTTGAGCTCCAGCAACGCATCACGTCGAGCTTGCAGGCACTCCGTGATCAGCTCGGCAGGTTCTTTTCCTTCAGCGCTATCACGCTCACTGGCGAACAACCCGCGCACTCGTGACAGCAAGGCGGCCGGGCCGCCCCAATGGCTGCGAACCCAGTTCAGCGCATCACCTTGCATCGGGTAGCAAAACAGTCGCCAGTAATCGCGCAGAACTTCACCGAGCAGATCGCTGTGATCAACTTCGAGGGTTTGAGTGAACAGACTGCCACTGTCGAACGCGTGCTCGCGCAGCATCCGTTGGCACCAACTGTGAATCGTCGAAACTGCCGCCTCATCCATCCACTGCGCGGCGATGTCCAAACGGTTCGCACAGCCGGACCACTGTTCGGGACTGAACTGCCCACGCAACTCGGCAATCAGGCTGTCAGGTGCTGGTGTTTCGTCGCGGAAAAACCGCGCAGCCTCGGCAAGACGTGTACGGATCCGCTCACGCAGCTCCTTGGTCGCGGCATCAGTAAAGGTCACCACGAGGATTTGCGGTGGCAGGAGTTCACGACCAAAACCGGCAGACTCGTCACCGTGCCCAAGCACCAACCGCAAGTAGAGCGCGGAAATGGTGAATGTCTTGCCGGTGCCGGCACTGGCTTCGATCAGTTGACTACCGCGAAGCGGGAAGGCTAATGCCAGAGGGACTTTCGCTGTCATGAGTGCGACTCCTCACTGGTCAATGAGCACCAAGGGGCTTCGAGCAGCGGACGGTAGAGCGCGTCACACCAATCGACAAAGGTTTCGTCGGCAATCAGGGCGTTGTAATCGGCAAACTGGCGAGCCAGTGCAGGGCTTTCGCGGCGCTCGCCATCGGTGGTCTGGCCGTCGCCTTCATAGGCCTTGCGAGCGGCAGCCTCGGCTTTGAGCGGATCAGTCTGCCCCAGCCAGGCGAAAGCCGTTTTTACCGCTATGGGCAATGGCTGGCGCATACCTGATTGCCAGGCCTGTAACAGATTACCCAAGGTTTTCAGTGCGGCATCTTGCTCGATAGGGGCGAGCAGCAAGGTATCGTCACTGGCCACCAATCCTGTCGTCATCGACAAGCCGCTCGCGCAAGCCACCAGGTGGTTAACCCAAGGACGAGTCAAACGATGCCACTTGCGGGTCTTGATCGAACCGATGCTGTTGGGGATCGTAGTGACAGCCAGCAACCCGCCATCGCTGCGTTGATGAAGACCGCTGAGCCAGCCTTCCAGGCTCACTCCCTGCAATTTGAGCGTCACCGGCAAAGCACTGTTTTGCGGTGTTGGCCACAACACCAGCAACTGTTGATAACGATGCAGCAGATCCGGTAGCGGCTCGATCAACTCACGTTGCAAGCACTCGCCGAAACCGGCCATTGGCAGCAAGCCGCTGTCCTGCAACCTTTTAGCCTGGGCATGCAGAGCTTGTTCAGGTTGATCAGGGCTAGCCAGCGCAGCTTCAAGCAAGCTATCGCTCAGACTGTAGCGTTGCAGAGTATCGAGCACGAAGGGCTCTTCATCTGCCAAAGGCGCTTGAGCCGCTTCGAAAAACACCTTGAGACGCTGACTGAAAAAATGCCGCACGGGGTTGCGCAGGAAATCCTGTAGTTGACCAAGGCTCAGCGGCTCTTCCTGAACATAAGCATCAAGTACTTCCAAGGCTGGAGTGTTGTCATGTTGCTCATGCAACAGCTGCCATTCCCGGGCATAGCTGAACAGTTGATCGCCTTCATGGAAATAACGAGCACTGAAGGGTTGTAACGGATGCTCCTGGGTCATCGCCTCAAGGAGTTCTTTAGTGCCTTCGGCGGTATTCCAGCCGTTAGCCAGATGGTCACGCAGCTGACCGATCAATACCGATGCAGGGCGCTCGCTATTGTCGCGAATACTGCGCCCGACCCAACTGATGTAAAGCTGATCCCGCGCCGAGAGCAAGGCTTCGAGCAATAGATAGCGATCATCCTCTCGCCGAGACCGATCACCGGGGCGGTAATCGCTGCCCATCAGATCGAAATCCAGTGGCGGTTGTGCACGCGGATAATCACCGTCGTTCATACCCAGCAGGCAAACGAGCTTGAACGGGATTGCCCGCATCGGCATCAACGTGCAGAAGTTTACTGCGCCGGCCAGGAAGCGTTGGGACAAACGCCCCTGATCGAGACCAGCCAACCAGGCTTCACGGACCACCGTCAGCGGCAGCTCATCCAGTAAACCAACCGATTCGCAGGTCTCCAGCCAGGTTTCGCGGAGCAACTCGAGTTGGGCCAGCAGATAGTCATCATGCTCATTGCTGGCCAGGAAAAATAGCTGCATCAACGCTTGCAGACGCGTGCCCCATTGCTCAGGCGATGCCGGTTGTGAGAGCTCCTCGTGAGCAATCTGCAAAGCATCGAGTAAAGCTACCAATGGGCCGATCAGTGCCGCATCCAGCCCGCCGATCTCATCATAAGGTTCGATGCCATCGCAGGAATGACCACTGCCAACGGCATACCCCAGAAGCATGCGACGCAAACCAAAACGCCAACTGTTTTGCTCAAGCTCATCAGGTAAACCAAGACCGGCGCGCTGTTCGGCGTTCATACCCCAGCGAACGCCAGCCCCTTCGATCCAGCGATGCAAGGTCGGCAGGTCGCGCTCCTCTACGCCAAATCGGGCGCGCAATGCCGGGACATCCAACAAGTCGAGAATCTCGCTGACCGGGAAACGGCTGTCAGGCAGTTTAAGCAAATGCTCGACCGCGATCAGTAGCGGGTCACGACCACGCTGCCCCTGGTCGGTCAGCGTGAAAGGGATAAAGCGCCGATCTTCCCGCTCAAGTTGACCGAACACGGCGCGGATGTGTGGAGCGTAACTGTCGATGTCCGGAACCATCACGATCA
The DNA here is from genome assembly GCF_018986375.1 of Pseudomonas sp. CVAP#3. NCBI lineage: Bacteria > Pseudomonadati > Pseudomonadota > Gammaproteobacteria > Pseudomonadales > Pseudomonadaceae > Pseudomonas > Pseudomonas sp. CVAP#3. The sequence continues at coordinate 1,430 of NZ_JAHMSC010000028.1, read as the reverse complement.
CATCGCGTGGGCGCAACTGCGGGTCTGCGCTAAAGCGTGCGAGCAACTGATCGTGGAGTATCTCCACTTCACGCTGTGCGCTATGGGCAATGTGAAAACGGATCGACTCGTCCTGCTTCAGATCGACTGCAGGCCAGAGCAAGCGGGTTTCATTCAGCGGGCGCAACTCGAGGATGTCGTCCTGCAATTGATTGAGCATGTTCAACGGCTGGCTTTCGCTGAAAAGGTCGATACGTCCATCGCGAAAAGCTGATCGATAGCTGTTGGGATCGTCATAACTGTCGAGCAGGTTGATGTAGTCGCGCCCTTGCTTGCCCCAGGCTGCCAGCAGCGGGTGAGCATGTTGATGCAGGGTTTGTGGGTCAAGTACGACCGGCATGCCGGTCTTGCGCGCCTGTCGCTTGTACTGATGCCTTAAAAGGTCTTTACCGGCGACGATGTCTGCCCAGTGGTGACGACATGGGTTATGCACACAGAGCAGAACCTGGCTGAAGCGAGCTAATCCTGCGAGTGCTTCCAGGGCTTGGGCAGGTAGCGAAGAAATGCCGAAAACGATCACCCGTGAAGGTAATCCCTTAGGTGCGGTGTCCAGGCCAGTGATTGTCTCGATGAAACGTTGGTGAACACCTGCACGGCTTTGCGCCATGCCTTGCTCACCGACATCCAGCAACAGCGCACGCCACAACTCAGCCTGCCAGCAGTTGGCCGATGTGAGCGGTTTGCTCTCACCTCTACCGTTACGCAGTTGATGGCGACCCGCTGCCCAATCTTCCAGCCAGTCCGCCCGGTACACTTGATACTGGTCAAACAGATCCGCAAGCCGCTCAGCGAGCTGATAGCGTTTACGCAGATCGGTATCGTGAGTCAGGAAGCGTTGCAGTGGTTCGAAATGTGGTTGATCGATCAGCTCTGGCAACAGGCGCATCAATCGCCAGGTTAGAGGGGCTTTGTCCAGCAATGATTTCGCTGGAATTTCATCACGCCCGAGCACTGATCGATAAAGTTGCCACATAAAGCTACCGGGTAACTGCACATCAATCGCCGCAGCGATGCCACAGCCGCCCATGTCGTCATCTTCAGGGTCTTCGGCCAATGCCAGCTTCAGCCATTGGGCAATACCGTTGCTCTGCACTAGAGCGATTTCATTTTCCAGGGGGGCAAGCGGATAACGCCGCATCCAGCTGACCACCAGGCTACGCAGTTCGTCCAGGCGGTTGCCGTGAACCACCATAAAACCAGCACTGAGGAACGAGGCGTCCGCCATAAGGGCTTCCTTGGAGAAATGCAAAAGCTAGGGCCGAACCTTAGCATTGTCAGGTGAGTGTGACAGCCGTGAGCCGTCCGATGTTGCTGTACGAACTTTCTCGCAGGCAAAACAAAACCCCAACTGCTTTCGCAATTGGGGTTTCGGAATTTAATCTTGACGATGA
>NZ_JAHMSC010000027.1:0-66680 GCF_018986375.1 Pseudomonas sp. CVAP#3 | reverse complement strand
AAATGGCGACTGGGCATTGCAACTGCCGCAGGACCTCGGCGTCTCTGCCTCTGGTACATCGGAGCTTTCACTGATCGCGTACAACACGGCGGGCGCGCCGGTATCGGGCTGGAGGAACGTCACGCTGACCGTGAACGTTGCTTCGGGCAGTACCGCCCTGCCCAGCGGCAGCGCGCCCACTGTCACCAGTTCGACCACCGTGACCACCCTGCGCCCCCTGCTCAAGGGCAAGGCGGCCGCCGACACCATCGCTTATGTCTATCAAGCCGGCGGCAGCGTACTTTTCGGCAAGCCACCCGCCGACCAAAATGGCGACTGGGCATTGCAACTGCCGCAGGACCTCGGCGTCTCTGCCTCTGGTACATCGGAGCTTTCACTGATCGCGTACAACGCGGCGGGCGCGCCGGTATCGGACTGGAGGAATGTCACGCTGACCGTGAGCCGACCATAGAGCCCTGCTATAGAGACCGCGCAAGGTGCGGGATTGGAGGGCAAAAACTTGTTGACCATCAGGCCCTCCCCTTTCGAGCAATATTTGGGGGAGGGTGTTAAAAAACATCAACGTTATAAGAGTTCGCAGCAGGGAGGCAGTATAAAAAGCCGCTCCCTGCTCGAGTACAAATCGGAGGGACCGAGCATATAAAACTTTCTCACCCCACAAGTGCAATTGGGTATGTGGATGCCCGCCCTCCACTTCGAAAAACGTTTCTAGACCAAAGCAAACTTCGACCGCTCATTCGTCGCAAGCCATGAACTGACTGCTAAGTTCGGCTATCATCCAGCGCAGACTTCAAAAGCTTAAACAACCGAAACATAAGCAAAAAAAAAGGGAAGCCAAGCCTCCCTATCAAACAAACAATTTCTTTATGTGCACGATGCAACTATCAACCTTATCGAGAAGGCGGGTAAACGGTTTGCGTACCAGTACTCTCTTCATGTCTATAAGTAAGATCCCACTTCGGGGCATTCGGGGTCGCCTTGAATGTCAGATCACTTCCGGAAGCAATTTCATCTCGCTGACCATCAGTATTAATGACAAACGAAGATCCACGCGTATTATTACTCACAATAATTGTATTTTTCGTCTGTGTGGCCTCGCTCGTTGCAGGCAACTTTACTCCTTGCACTCGATGAAGCTCGTTATTAATTTCGACCTTATGCAAAACATTTTGATCAGTCATCTCAAGCACCTTCAAATATATCGGGCATCGAATACACTTATCGCAAGCAATAACTCGCTCAAAGCATCTACAGCGGTGTTCATGCGATACGTATTTTTGCACCGAATGGTTTATTTAAACTTCCTACCCAAATGGATTGAAAGTCAAACAACCTTAGCAACTCAGAAATCAGGCATCAACTGTCACAAATGACAGTTGACAAGATAAACACCCTTCCGACGCCTTACACTTTCTTTCAACCTGACAGTCCACACGATCAAACACTTTCCTGCTCAACAGCCCTGCAGAGCCAGTCCTACGAGGGCTTTACTTCAATTCGCAACTTTATCCACCCTAATGAAAACCACAGTTCGATAGAATAATAAAAACAGCCAGAGCATCACTTTATAACTAATGCATCTCACCACACGCCTGATAAGGCGGAGATCAGGATGTGAACAATTTATTCTCTACCCTCCGTCAACACTAAAATCATGCACAGACCGAATGCCCCGACGAACGGATCGCCGGGGGATTACTCACTCGCCCTTCGCCCCATGCCCCGCTATACTTCCCGGCTTTTCCTGAACAAATGCCAATAGGGTCCCGCCGCGCATGGATAAGACCTACCAGCCGCACGCCATTGAAACTTCCTGGTACAACACCTGGGAGTCAGAGAATTACTTCGCCCCGCAAGGCGCGGGCGAGTCCTACACCATCATGATCCCGCCGCCGAACGTCACCGGCAGCCTGCACATGGGTCACGGCTTCAACAACGCGATCATGGACGCCCTGATCCGTTTCCGTCGCATGCAGGGTCGCAACACCCTGTGGCAGCCGGGCACCGACCACGCCGGTATCGCCACGCAGATGCTGGTGGAGCGTCAACTCGAAGCCAAGGGCCAGAATCGCCACGATCTGGGCCGCGAGAAATTCCTCGAGAAAGTCTGGGAATGGAAGGATGAGTCCGGCGGCAACATCAGCCGCCAAATCCGCCGCCTCGGCTCGTCCGTCGATTGGAGCCGCGAGCGTTTCACCATGGACGACGGCCTCTCGGAGGCCGTGAAAGAAGCCTTTGTTCGTTTGCACGAAGATGGCCTGATCTATCGCGGCAAGCGCCTGGTCAACTGGGACACCAAGTTGCACACGGCGATTTCCGACCTCGAAGTGGAAAACCACGACGAAAAAGGTTTCCTGTGGAACCTCAAGTACCCATTGGCCGACGGCGCCAAGACCGCTGAAGGCAACGATTACCTGATCGTCGCGACCACTCGCCCGGAAACCATGCTCGGCGACGCCGCCGTGGCGGTTAACCCGAACGATGAACGCTACAAAGCCCTGATCGGCAAATTTGTCGTGCTGCCACTGGTTGGCCGCCGCATCCCGATCATCGCCGACGATTACTGCGATCCCGAATTCGGCACCGGCTGCGTGAAAATCACCCCGGCTCACGATTTCAACGACTACGAAGTCGGCAAGCGCCATAACCTGCCGCTGCTGAACATCTTCGACAAGAACGCCGAAGTGCTGCCAGCAGCCCAGGTCTTCAACCTCGATGGCAGCGTCAACGAAGAGATCGACGGCACACTGCCCGCCGAATACGCCGGCCTCAACCGTTTCCAGGCCCGCAAGGAAATCGTCGCAGCATTCGAAGCCGCCGGCCTGCTGGTCAGCGTCGACGATCACGCCCTGAAAGTACCGAAAGGCGACCGCTCCGGCACCATCATCGAGCCGTGGCTGACCGACCAGTGGTACGTGTCCACCAAACCACTGGCCGAGCCTGCGATTGCTGCTGTAGAAGACGGCCGCATCCAGTTTGTGCCAAAGCAGTACGAAAACATGTACTTCTCGTGGATGCGCGACATCCAGGACTGGTGCATCAGCCGTCAGCTGTGGTGGGGCCACCGGATTCCGGCCTGGTATGACGAGTCGGGCAAAGTCTACGTCGGTCGCGACGAAGCCGAAGTACGCGCCAAGAACAACCTTGGCCCGGACGTCGCGCTGCAGCAGGACAACGACGTGCTTGACACCTGGTTCAGCTCGGGCCTGTGGACTTTCTCCACCCTCGGCTGGCCGCAGCAGACTGAATTCCTGAAGAAGTTCCACTCCACCGACGTGCTGGTGACCGGCTTCGACATCATTTTCTTCTGGGTTGCCCGGATGATCATGCTCACCATGCATTTGGTGAAAAACGAAGACGGCACGCCACAGGTTCCGTTCAAGACCGTTTATGTTCACGGTCTGGTGCGTGATGGCCAGGGCCAGAAAATGTCCAAGTCCAAGGGCAACGTCCTGGACCCGCTGGACATCATCGACGGCATCGAGCTGGAAGAATTGGTGCAGAAACGCACCTCCGGCCTGATGCAGCCGAAACTGGCGAAGAAGATCGAGAAGCAGACCCGCGACGAGTTCGCCGACGGCATCGCCAGCTATGGCACTGACGCCCTGCGTTTCACCTTCTGCTCGCTGGCCTCGACCGGTCGCGACATCAAGTTCGACATGGGCCGCGTCGAAGGCTATCGCAACTTCTGCAACAAGATCTGGAACGCCGCGCGTTATGTTCTGGACAAGGGCGAAGACTGCGGCCAGAACGGCGAGGCTTACGAGCTGTCCCTGGCGGATCGCTGGATCATTTCGCAGCTGCAACGCACCGAAGCCGAAGTGACCCGTCAACTCGACCAGTTCCGCTTCGACCTGGCGGCGCAAGCCTTGTACGAGTTCATCTGGAACCAGTATTGCGACTGGTACCTGGAGCTCTCCAAGCCTGTGCTGTGGGACGAAAACGCAGCCGTAGAGCGTCAACGCGGCACCCGTCGCACGCTGGTTCGCGTGCTGGAAGTCGCCTTGCGTCTGGCTCACCCGTTCATGCCGTTCATCACCGAAGAAATCTGGCAGCGCATTGCGCCGCTGGCCGGTATCGAAGGCAAGACGATCATGCTGCAACCTTGGCCGGTGGCCAATGAAGCTCGCATCGACCAGGCCGCCGAAGACGACATCGAATGGCTCAAGGGCCTGATGCTCGGCACGCGTAACATTCGTGGCGAAATGAACATCGGCCCTGGCAAGCCACTGCCGTTGTTCCTGAAGAACGTCAATGCCGAAGACCAGCGTCGCCTCACCGAGAACGAAGCCCTGCTGAAGAAGCTGGCCAAGCTCGAGTCGATCACCGTGTTGGCGGCAGGCGAAGAAGCACCACTGTCTGCCACCGCGCTGGTGGGAGAGATGGAAGTGCTGGTGCCGATGGCCGGCCTGATCGATAAAAACGCCGAACTGGCGCGCCTGGACAAGGAAATCCAGCGCCTGCAAGGTGAAGTGCAGCGGGTCGGCGGCAAGCTGTCCAACGCTGGTTTCGTTGACAAGGCCCCGGCCGACGTTATCGAGAAAGAACGCGCCAAACTGGCCGAAGCCGAACAGGCTCTGGGCAGACTGGCCGAGCAGCATGCGCGGATTGCCAGTTTGTAAGAGGCATGTCTAGTCCTGAATAGGTTTAACCAGTTTCAGGACGGGACAGATAAATCAAAAGGAGGCCTTTTCAGGCCTCCTTTTTTTATGCGCTTGTCCAGCCTCCAAGGTTCGATTCCATGGGCTCCTTATAAATTCAGGATTTTCTGGATAGACGTCTTTAAATGTAAATGGTTATTTATTTAAAATTTTATATAGCATTTAACTATAAAAAACTGACATTTCTAACAGTATCCCGGTAGCGTCAATGGCGCATAGCATGAAGTCACCGGCACCTCAGCAAGCGCTTGCCCTTCTTCGGTGCTTCATCGCTTTGCCTCATAGCAAACAAGGAGTTAGCCATGTCTGGTACTGAAATCACTGCCTTTGACACCAAAAGCCCTGCCATTCATGGTGTTTCAGCTCAAACAGGGGCGTTTCACACCTATCTGCCTATTGCAAAGCTATTGGACAATGATGGATTGGGACCCGAGCTTGATATCAAGCTAGTTTACTCTCCAGGTGCCAGGTTTTCTGTTTTTGGGAATTGGGCGCTAAACCTCAGCTCTGCAACAGCTTCATCACAGAATCCTAATTTATTCAACCTCAATCTTTCAAATGGCGAATCATGGAAACTTAGTGGTAAAAAGCTCTTCACACCCAACATCTATTCGCGCGACAATAACGACATAGTGCACAAGGATGGAACAGTCGAAAGTTTTGATTCTTTCTTTGACATAATCATAGGCAAAGGCAAAATCAAAGACATAAAAAACCTTAACTCCGAAGCCATCCCCTTCGTTAATCTGCTTACGAAAAAAACATCCTCCAGCGGAAGATCGATTACGCTGTCCTGGGAGTCATTTAATCATGAATACGAAACGAATGGCATTAAAAGAGTAATTATTCTACCCCGACTTGAGTCTGTATCCAACGAGAAGAAACAACTATTATTACGCATAGAGTACACAGAAGAAAACTCTCAACAAAAAATCATATTTCATGTACACCCAGGGACCGCAAACCAATATTCAGTTACCATTAAGCTGGATGATCGAGTCCCCCTCGAAAAAAGAAAATATCTTAACTCACACAATCTCACCCACTCAACCATAAATATCTTCCCCTGGAATGGCTTAACTGTTGGAAGTACAACTCGTAGCGACCGTATTGGCACTACAGAATTTAGCTATACGCACGACACTCATGAAATAGATAGACACACTCCCCCTCCCTCACCAACATATGATTCAACCTTCCCTATCTCTTCAATAATAAATACCATAACCCACCCATCAGGAGTACTGGAAGAAATCCAGTATGACAATAAAAAAGTATCCTCCCACACTATCTCCATCAACAAACAGACCATCAGCAAGCAGAACTACAACCATTCCAATGTTGTTTACGGCTATTACAGCACCACCATCGACGAGGAAATCAGCGGCAGTCATTCCGTCCATCACTTCGACGCCAGCAAGAACCAACAAACCAAAGAAGTAGTGACTCTCGGCGGATGCAAAAAAACAATTGAGGTCTCGCGCGCCGTTATATTCAGCGAGATGGATACCACTTCCCTTCCAGCAAAAGAAATAAAACCTGGCAAAATGGAGGTCATCACCACAACAACCTACGAGAACCCGGGCAAACAAACCCGTTCTGAACAAGTCAGAGTCACTCTGGATCTGCTGGGTAACATAATTGCCAAAACCGAAAACGGCGTTACCACGGAGTGGACGTACTATCAAGGCGCACCAAGAGAGTCAATTTTAGTCAAGAAAGAAACCTTTAACGCGTCCCCTAGCGTGACGGTGGCAGCCGGCTGGATTGGTGACTACCTGAACCCCATCGGCTGGGGTTTTCATGCTTTCGGCAACGCAGGCCTGACCTGGGGTACCCGTGAAGTTCGCACCGTCACCCGCTTCCCCTTTGTCACCGATACCGGCAAAAAAACCTTCAACCTACCAGTGGACATTATCTGCCCCGGAGACCCCAACTACTTCAGGGTCTACGTCGAATCCGAAAAGGTTTACACCCTTGAAGGAGGCAAGCGAACTGATTTGCGCTGGACCTTTTTTGGCTACGGTAAATTACCGGTCCAAGGTGCGGTGGTTAATGGTCCGGCAGTCAGGCCTACGATTAAACTGACTATTTACAACCCCATCGCCGATGCTAGTGGCAAGCTCGTCTCCGGGGCAAACGACGCTATGACGGTAGAAGAAACCCAGTACATCACCGATGTAAAGGACGCACATCATGGCCGGGTGAAGTCCACCTCCCAGAAAATCCTGGATACCTCTGGCAGCACAGTTGCCGGCTCTATAGTGACCACTGAGTTCGTCTACAACCTGGAACATGGTGAACTCACCACCACCGCCAGCATTAGCGCCGGTGATACCCCAGCCGTTACGCAAAAACAGACCATCCTGACACTTACTGGTCAATTATTGACGACCACTGATTCCCAGGGAAATAAGACTAAGTATGAGTACGACCAACGGGGACGCACGACCAGGCAGGCCAATTACGGGAACGATGATGCGCCCTACGCCACGACTAACCTCAGTTATGTCGACTCGACCACACAAGACAGCACCGTGACCCGTACCAGCGCCATTGGTGAACAATCCCGGGAGGTTTTCGATTCATTGGGACGGCTGACCCAAACCCAGCGGCTTCATTCGGACGGCAACACTTGGCTGACGCTCGGCAAAACGGTTTACAACTCACTGGGACGTGAAAGCGCGATCACAGAGTATGACTACCACCCCGACGGATCTCAGTTTTTGAGCCGCACGCGGAATCTGGAATATGATGATTGGGGGGCCGTTTCCAAAATCAAATGGGTAGGCGGTGTCACTCAGGGTTTCGAGTATGACCCCGTCTCACGGCAGCAAACACAGTGGACCACCTACGGCACGCACCAAAGTGGAAGCGTTTCAACAGTGTTTGATGAGCAGACAGGTACACGCAGGCACGAAACCTCTATTTTCACTAATGGCCAATTGCAGCGCTCATACACCGCCATCTACGACGCTTTGGGGAAACTCACAGAAGAGTCCTCCTCCTTCGCTCCCAAACGCCAATACACTTACGATAAGTTTGGACGGCTGACTCGTATTACCGCCGCAAACGAGATAACCACTAACGACTATCCTACCCATACCCTGAGCGCCACCGCCAGTGCTGCTCGCCTGGAGAACGGGAAAGAAAGTTGTGAGTTGGGCTCACGCACATTGGATAGCCTGGGACGCGTGACAAAAACTACTGTCGGAGGGCGGACTACCAACTTTACCTATACAGGCAGCAGCGACTGGGGCAAGTCCGACAGCAAACCAAACAGCGACATACAACAGGGGATTCCGGTCACCCTCGCTGCCGCCTATGAGTCGAAGCTGAACCAAGTGACGGAGACTACCACCGGCGGTATCGAGACGGGTAGTAATTGGGAGACCAGCACGGCTCGGTACACCTGTTCATTACGCGGCGTGGTGCTGAGTGAAACGGATGCATTTGGCAACACCACCACATTCAATTATGACGCTCAAGGGCGCCTGAGCAGTACTTCAAGTGCAACGGCCAAGGTTGATTTCAGCTATGACAGTGCTGGCCGGTTAACAACAGAAACACTGGAGAATCTGATCGACAAGCGGTCAATGGTCACAAACTTCACGTACGACGACAAAGACCGGGAAACTCAACGCAAGTTTGAAGCCGAAGGCTTCAATACGTTGACGATAGTTCAGGACTACAACAACTCCTCTCAAATCGCCAGCATGACGCTGTACGAGGCTTCGACGTTACTACGCAAGGAGACCTTCACCTACAATGACAAGGGACAGTTGGCGAGCTATACCTGTGAGGGGCCGCGCAAACCGGTTACGCCGGAAGGTCTGATCCTGGACAGTCAGACCTTCACATACGACCTCGCTGGCAACCTCAAACAGTGCAACAACACCTCAAACGGCGGCACCTTTCAAGACAGGTACCAATATGATGGGACGGACCGTACTCAACTGGTCAGCGTGACTCGAGGGAAACCTGACAAAGTTGATCGGGCTTGCACCTTCAGCTACGACGACCAAGGCAGGCTGAGCAATAACGACGACGTGCAGTTGCAATACAACGACCTTGGAAGGTTGGGCGGACTGAAATTTCCCAAGAGCAAGAGGTTGTACAATTACTCTTACAACAACCTTCGCCAGCTAGTGGGTTGTACAGGCAACGATTATTACGAGCTGTTCTATTATCAGGGCGACTCTCAATATGCACGCAAAGGAGGCCTTCAAACCAACGGCCAACGGATTTATCGCACCACAGTACTGCTCAACCAAAGTGCCGCCTGTGTACTGCAGCAAAACACGCAGAAAATCCACGATGAGACCAAAACTGTCAGTCACAGTTTTGAGATCAAAGACATCAAGGGCACAGTGATTGCCAGCCACAACCTGCTCGACAACAGCTCAACCATTTTTGCCTACACGCCCTTTGGGTATCGCCCCTACGACTGGGCGCACCATTCCTGGATTGGCTTCAATGGCCAGCCTATTGATCGTGTCACCGGCTGTTATCACCTGGGCAATGGCGAGAGAGTTTACGACCCTGACTATCAGCGCTTTCAAACCAGGGACAAATTCAGCCCCTTTGGCAAAGGTGGTGCGAACAACCGCAGTTACTGCCACAACGATCCGGTGAACTATAGCGACCCCAGTGGGCAAGCAGAAATTGTTCATCAATATACCGTAGTCACCCATGGTCCCGCGATACAGGATCCCATAGTGCAAGCGGTGTTATTCGGTTCTGTGGGTATCTTGTTGGCGCCTTTTACCGGCGGCGCCTCAATCGGCTGGACAACAGCGGCCGTAGGGATTGCAATTGTTTCCGCCGGGTTTGGCATCGCGTCGGCTGCTTTACAGGACAGCGATCCAAAATTGGCGACAGCGTTTGGCTGGGCATCGCTAGGAACGGGGTTTGCCAGTGCCGGGGCAGGTGCTCTGGGGGCCAAGGTAGCGGCAAGGGCCAGCTTCAGGCTGGCACAAAGCAACCTGCCAGCGTCACAACGAGTCGCACAAGGAACGATCTACCGCAGAGGGAATTTGCCAGCCGGGGACTCCACCACAGGGAATGTCAACGCCATGCTGGAAGGAAAGCCTGTTAACTCAACCTACGAACTCTACAGTGGTGGCTTGGACAGTCGGATTTTATACATTGATGCTCATGGCACCGCGATGGCCTCAGAACACGTGCTCTCCCCCCTGTCAGCCGAGTTTCAATTTCGCTCCGCTCCAGGCGTCAAGGCTGCTGATGTCGGCACGAACTGGGAGACACGAGTACTGGGAAGAACAGCTTACAGGCATCCGCCTGGTGCGACGGATATCCCTAACTATATCCTTGACGAATTCACCGTCGCCGAGCACATAAAAATTGGTTCTCTCCCGTCAAATTATCAACCCATATTGAAGGAGCTGGCCAAGCAACTCAATGCCGACATACTGAGGCCGACCAGCAAGGTATTGCTAAGTGATCTGATGACTGAAGTAACTCGCCAAGGCTACCACTACGACCGAATTGTCGGAAACTTTTGTCGGGGCACCATGGCGTACGACACACCGCCTCTCGTCCAAAGTATTCGGCGAGCCATCGGCGCATGGTAATGGAGCAGCAGGGACGGAATGCTCCATCAACTCGGGCGCCGTGCCAGATAGGTTAACGCTGGAACAAAGGGAAGACCCACGCAGGCCTCTTGCCAGTCAGTTAAACTGACTGGCATTTTTTCTAATTGGATATTCCGGCGATTTAGGCCTGATGGTATTGGAAGTGACGTCGGGTGTGTCTCACTCGTTCATCACCGAAGAAATCTGACCACTCGATAAAACAGTTGAGCCAGGCTGTCAGAATAACAACAAGGCCAAAACCGAACAGATCTTGAAAAAGCTGGTGAAACAGCTTGTACGGATAGCCAATTTTTCAATGAAAGAAAATGCCGGCCCCTGAAACAGATTCATATCTATTTCAGAGCCCGGCACATTAATCGGGTCAATTAATAGTGTTAATCAACTCTATTCAACCCTTGCTTGGTGGAGGAATATTCTGCTGACCGTCAGGCAGAGCGCCAGGAGGAAGAGAATCACTATATTTACGCACCCCTTGAGACACCCACTTTGTTCCATCAAACTTAAATTGCAGATTGGCTTTTCCGGGCAATTCGACATCAGCATTCAAGTTAGTATTAATCGATTTCACAGTCGTAGGCTTTTCTCCTTTATTCTCGATTTGAAGGAGGGTGCCAACTTTGGTTGACTTGTCTGCCGCAATAGTAATCGGGCTGGTATAACCACTCCACTCATCACCCAGAGTGTAAGTATTGGCCCCCGCTCCTGACTCTGTCTTTACGATGCCTGGAGGATCGTTCTCTTTGGGAGTACCATCAATAGCCAGTGCACTCATTGACAACGACATTGCGCCGGCCAGTAAAAAAAATCTGTTCATATCCAACATCCTTATTAGTTATCTAAAATGCGAGAGAGGCAATTATTTTTCCTCAACGAAAATTTAACACCGTTAAAAATGTCGTCTACTGTCAGAACTAACAGTCGATCAGACCAATAAGAAATAACCGCAATCTTAACTATGCTATTTCCAGGAAAAGGAGCACCCACTACCGCGCCTCGCATTTCCAGAAGTGGAGGACCGTTTTCCAGCCGAAGATGTGGGACAATGCCCGCCACTTTGAGCCAAAACCCTGAATCGACTTCCCATGACCGCCCCTAGCAAACCCAAAGCCCCGCGCCAAAAGCCAAAACCTGCGACCCCGGCCAAAGCCGTCGAGCCGCGTGAGAAGGCCAGCCTGCACCCACGCAACCGCCACCAGGGCCGTTACGACTTTCCGGCGCTGATCAAGACCACGCCTGAGCTGGCGAAGTTCGTGATCATCAATCCCTACGGCAAAGAGAGCATCGACTTCGCCAGCCCGGATGCGGTGCGGGTGTTCAACCGGGCGCTGCTCAAGGCGTTCTACGGCATTGCCCATTGGGATATTCCAGCCGATTACCTGTGCCCGCCGGTGCCGGGGCGTGCCGACTATGTGCACTTCCTCGCGGACCTGTTGGCTAGCGTCAACGACGGCGAGATCCCTCGGGGCGCGCCGGTCAAGGTGCTCGATATCGGCATGGGCGCCAACTGCGTCTACCCGTTGATCGGCTACAGCGACTACCGCTGGCACTTCCTCGGCTCGGAAATCGACCCGACGGCCGTGGCCGCCGCCAAAGCCATCGTGCAGTCCAACGGGCTGAACAAAGCCATTCAGTTGCGCCAGCAAAGCAATCCCAAGCACATTTTGCTGGGCCTGCTCGAACCCGGCGAACGCTTTGACCTGACCATGTGCAACCCGCCGTTCCACGCCTCGATGGACGAGGCTACCAAGGGCAGCGAGCGTAAATGGCGCGCACTGGGCCGCGCCGACCCGAAGCGCAAGCTGCCGGTGCTGAACTTTGGTGGCCAATCGGCCGAGCTGTGGTGTGAAGGTGGCGAAGCACGGTTTGTGACGCAACTGATCGCCGAGAGCGCGCACTTTCAACACAAAGTGCTGTGGTTCAGCACTCTGGTCTCGAAAGCCTCAAACCTGCCTGCCATCCAGACCGCACTGAAAAAGGCCGGTGTGCTGGAAAGCCAGGTCGTGGAAATGTCTCAGGGGCAAAAGCAAAGCCGCTTTGTCGCCTGGACCTTCCAGACCAAATCCGAGCAGCAGGTCTGGCGCGAACGCTGGGTTCGCAAGAGCTGAGTAACTGACCGACGCAGATCAACTGTGGGGAGGGCCGGGCGACGTTTGCTTGCTCGCTCCCACATTGGCTTGCAGCATTTGCTGAATAGCGGATACAAAAAAACCGTGCCCGGGTTGTCCCGGCGCACGGTTTTTTTTACTGCGGTCTTACTTGTTAACAGCGTCAGTCAGGCCTTTAGCCACGACCAGCTTGATAACTTTCTTGGCAGCGATTTCGATGGCAGCGCCAGTCGAAGGGTTGCGGCCGGTACGGGCAGGACGCTCGGTCACTTTCAGCTTGCCGATACCTGGCAGAGTGATTTCGCCGCCGTTTTCCAGTTGATCAGCAACGATTTGGCCCAGTTGGTCCAGAGCGTTACGCGCGGTGGTTTTTGGCGCGTCGATAGCTTCAGCGATATCGGCGATCAGTTGGTCTTTAGTAAGAGCCATGTGGTGTTCCTTCCCTATCAAATTCATATGGATTGCAGAGTGCAGTGTCAGCCATCGAGCCCGATCTTCTGGATCTGGCACCCTCGGCTACAACACCGACGGGTCGGGGTTATAGATGCCGAAATCAGGGTTTGGTTCGACCTGACAAATGCTGAATGCACGCTTAACGCAGTGACTTCGCGTAAGACCGGGCAAAACTAGCACAGAGACGGGGAAATATCCGCCTCTACCTACCCATTTGGTCAGCTTTATTGCTCTAAATCGGGAAAAAAGCACATAAGCCCGGTCAGACACGCCTCGAATACCCTTCAAGCACCGCCAAAACCAGCAGGTGCGGTACACTGGGCACTTTTTCGGGGAGCACGCCCTCCTCTCTTCAATCAGCCGAGAAGCCCATGCCGATCCGTCATTGCATCGTCCACCTGATCGACAAAAAACCCGACGGCACTCCTGCAGTTCTCCACGCCCGCGACTCGGAACTGGCAGAGTCCACGGCCATCGAGAACATGCTCGCCGACCTCAACGAAAGCTATAACGCCAAACAAGGCAAGGCCTGGGGATTGTTCCATGCCGAGTCCGGCGCGCATCCGTTCAGCGGCTGGCTGAAGGAGTACCTCGACTCTGGCCGTGACTTCACGGCGTTCAGCCGCGTTGCAGTGGAACACCTGCAAAAGTTGATGGAAGAATCCAACCTGTCGACCGGCGGCCACGTGCTGTTTGCGCACTATCAGCAAGGCATGACCGACTACCTGGCTATCGCCCTGCTGCACCACAGCGAAGGCGTGGCAGTGACTGACCAGCTCGACGTGACACCGTCCCGCCACCTGGATCTTGGCCAGTTGCACCTGGCAGCGCGGATCAACGTGTCCGAGTGGCAGAACAACAAGCAGTCCAAGCAGTACATTTCGTTCATCAAGGGCAAGAACGGCAAGAAGGTTTCGGAGTATTTCCGCGACTTCATCGGCTGCCAGGAAGGCGTCGACGGTCCGGGCGAAACCCGTACCCTGCTCAAGGCGTTCAGTGATTTCGTCGAAAGCGAGGACCTGCCGGAAGAGTCCGCCCGCGAGAAGACCAAGACCCTGGTCGACTACGCCAGCAGCCAGGCAAAACTCGGCGAACCGATGGGCCTCGAAGAGTTGTCTGAGCTGATCGACGAAGAACGCCCGAAAGCTTTCTACGATCACATCCGCAACAAGGATTACGGCCTGTCGCCAGAGATCCCGGCAGACAAACGCACCCTGAATCAGTTCCGCCGCTTCACCGGTCGTGCCGAAGGCCTGTCCATCAGCTTTGAAGCGCACCTGCTGGGCTCGAAGATCGAATACGACGAAGAAGCCGGCACGCTGATCATCAAGGGCCTGCCGACCCAGCTGACCGATCAACTGAAGCGCCGCAACTGATGCTTAACGGTGTACTGAAGAAATTCCTGCTGATCCTGCTGGTGGTTGTGGCCTACCAGAACTGGGGCAAGATCGAGCGGGTGTTCAATCCTTCGCAAGTAGTGTCCGAGCAGACCCAGGCCAACGCCAGGGTCGTGCTCTACGCCACCGACTGGTGCGGTTACTGCAAACTGACCCGGCGCTTTCTCGACCAGAAAGGCATTCCTTACCGCGAATTCGACATCGAGAAAGATGCCGAAGCACGCAAAACTTATGAAGCGCTGGGTGGACGCGGAATTCCGATGCTGGACGTGAACGGCACATTGATCCGCGGTTATGAGCCTGAGGCGATCCTCACGGCCCTGAAATAACCTGTGGCGAGGGAGCTTGCTCCCGCTCGAGTGCGCAGCGCTCGCAAACAGGTAAACCGGTTCTGTCAGGCACAACGCGAACACCGTTTCTACGACTGCTTCGCCCGAACGCGGACCGGCCGACGGGAGCAAGTTCCCTCGCCACAAATGCCCGCGCCCGGCTCAACAACTGTCAGCGTGCCTCGATGCGAAAGCCAAACCGCGGGAAGTGCACATGCACCAGCCCGCCCCGCTCATCTTCGCGACGCAGGATCAACTCTTCGCGTCCTGCAAACAGCAATTCGCCCGCGACCGGATCAACGCCATAGTCAACCGCGGCGACCACCACTTGCTGGCCGACCTTGAAGCCGTTGGGCTCATCGAATTGTTCATCCGGCAAGGCCGCTGGTGTTGAATGACGCGAAACCTCCAGCGCCTCTTCAGAGGTCATTTCGCTGAATGCACCATGCCCGAAGCCCATGACCCGAACCAGCCATGCCGACACCGCCGGATAAACATCGACCAACGGTGCCGTCACCGGTGTGTCCTTGAGGAACCACAACGGGTGAGCCATGGCGAAGTCGGCAATCGAAGGCTCACCAAACAGGTAGTCACCGTCCTCGCGCTGCAATTGCTGCTCAAGCCGCGCCATGATCGTCGGCCATTGATGCCTGGCCTGCTCGGCCGACAACCGCGTAGCGCTGCCACCGCTGAACAACCCGGCACGGTCAGCGACAAAAGCCTTGATCGCTTCTGGAGACAACTTGGCAAAACGCACCGCCACCGATTCTGGCTGGAACACCAGGCTCACCGCATGCTGAAACACCACCGAATCAGCCCAGGCGGCGAAGCTCGCAGTGATCATCTCCCGACCTTCCGGGAACAATGCAGGCGAAGCCTTTTCCTGTTCCAGACGGCGGGCAATCAACGCTGTGTCGCAGTAGATATCGGCACCAATCTGCAACACCGGGGTCTTGCGGTAACCACCGGTCAGTGCGGTCAAATCAGGTTTTGGCATCACTCGCGGGATCATCACCGAACGCCAGGACAAGCCTTTGAAACCGAGCAACAGCCGGGTTTTTTCTGCAAACGGGGAAGTCGGGTAATGGTGAAGAATCAGATCTGACATGCTGGAACCCGTCGCTGGTATTAGGAATCAGCAGCTTAGCGCGCAATCGATTAGCGGCCTACCCATCTGCCTGATGGGCACTTATCAGTCAGATTGATAAGCCCGCGGCAGCGCTCGCCACCAGGCATTCCTTGGCGCTTTTCTTGAGTTTTTTGATCAGGCGTTCCTGACGCAGTGCTTCGCTTTTATCGCGGCAGGCTTCGGTGTACACCAATGCAACAGCCGGGCTTGAGAGGAAGAAACGCGCACCTTTGCCGCTTTGATGAGTGGCAAAACGCCGGACAGGGTCGTCACTGATCCCGCAGTACAGCGAACCGTTGGCCGCACGAACCAGATAGACGAACCAGTGCTTGCTCTGCGCGGGTGGGGTTGCGGGGTCGCTGACGGAGACTTCGCTCAGGGTGTTCACGTGACGATCAAGGCTTGTAGGAAACAAGCCGCGATCTTATCAGCGACTGGCCTGAAATGCCCTCAGCCCTTTCAAGGCCTGCGCGCGAACGGCATTGCTCACCAACGGTGTCCAGCCCAGCAACAGACCTTTGAAACCCAATGCCTGACGCGACCAGCGCCACAAATCGAAATGGTCGTGGTGCTCGCAGATCTTGCCATCACGGAAAACAAATCGTGCCTGAATGTCGTTGACCACCGTGTTGCCGGTCTGGCTGAACAGGTAGGTCGCCACCCAATGTGCGCCGCCCGTACGCTCGTCGGCGCGGACGTTATCGAAGGTCAGGGAAAAGTCTTTGGCGCGAGTCGTGAGCATGCGCCACATATCGCCGGCATCGCGTCCACGCAGTTCGCCGAACGCCGGATCACTGAACACCACGTCTTCGGTGTAGCAGGCGCTCATGGCTTCGGCATCCAGCCGCTGGAAGGCTTGATAGAACTGGGTGATCAAGGCGCGGTTGGCATCACTCATGGGCAGGCTCCCTGCATTGGCAAAAATGGCTTCGAAAGATCCCTGCACGATAGTCTGCCAATGCCGGGAAAACTACCGACATTCGCATCAGGAATATCGGCACTGCGCAGGCTTCAAACGCGTTCGCTTTCGATCTGAACGTACAGCGAACGTCCGGCACCGAGACCGGCGATGATCGCGCCGAGGCCAATAACCCCGAAGATCCAGCCCAGCGCGGTCCAGCCGCCTGTCCAGTCATGTACCAGACCGACTGCGAACGGGCCCATGGAGGCCAACGTATAACCGAATCCCTGGGCCATGCTCGACAGGTTGGCCGCCACATGAGCATCGCGCGAACGCAGCACGATCAGGGTCAGCGCCAGGCTGAACGTACCGCCCTGCCCCAATCCGAGCAGAATCGCCCAGCCCCACAGGCCTTCGATCGGTGCATAGAGGCAGCCGAACAGACCGCCGAGGGTCAGGAGCATGACGACGACGATCGCCAGCCGCTGATCTTTGCCGCGAGTCGCCAGCCATGGCGCAGCCAGCGAACTGGCCAACTGGATGATTACCGAACCGGACAGCACCAGTCCGGCCTGGGTCGGTGTCAGGCCGCGGCCGATCAGGATCGACGGCAACCAGCCGAAGACGATGTAGGCCAGCGAAGATTGCAGGCCCATGTACAGGGTCACTTGCCAGGCCAGTGGATCACGCAGCAGACCGCGCACCCGATACGCCACATTGTGCGCTCCGTGTTTCTGGCCAACTTGCGGCAACCAGAACATCGCCGCGACCAGCGCCGGAATTACCCAGAAGCCCAGGCCGAGCGCCCAGCTTTCGTCGAAATGCTGGCTCAAGGGCACCGTCGCACCCGCCGCCATGGCCGCGCCAAGGCACAGGGCCATGGTGTAAACGCCGGTCATGGTGCCCGCGTGTTTGGCAAAATCACGTTTGACGATGCCCGGCAGCAGCACACCGATTACGCCAATGCTCGCGCCGGCCAGAATGCTGCCGGCGAACAGTCCGATCTCACCGAACGAACTGCGCAGAATGATCCCGCCAGCCAGCGCCAGCAAAATCCCCAATACCACTCGTTCGGCGCCAAACCGTCGCGCCAGCAGCGGTGCCAGCGGCGCGAACAGCCCAAGGCAAAGCACCGGCAAGGTGGTCAGCAAACCGGCCTGGGCCGCCGATAGCCCGAGACTTTTCGACACATCGCTGAGCAGCGGCGCCATGCTCGACAGCGCCGGGCGCAGGTTCAGCGCCACCAGAATCAGCCCCAGCAACAACAACCACGGGCGACGTAAAACCGGATGACTTTGCTGGACCTGTTCGTCATCGGCCTCGGCATCGATCAATAGCTCCTCGAGCTCAGCCGTGCGTTTGAGTTGGGTCGTGCTGCTGGTATTCGCCTGCTGGCTGGACATGAGGTTCTCGGTTTCAGGGTTCATTGATCAACTGCCTGGAAATGGCTTTGGCCCGTTCCGGATCGCGCTGCTCGACGGCATCGAGCAGTTCGATATGCAGATCGAACACCTCCTGACGTCTGGGAGTGATGTTGAGGGTCTGACGCAGTTGCGCGCCGATGATGCTGGAGAAATAGCGATACAACTCGCTCAGCGTCGGGTTATGCGCGGCGTCCACCAAACGCCGGTGGAACACCAGGTCGCAGGCAATGTAGCTATCGAGATCGCCGTGGTAGTGACTGCCGCTGACACCCAGGGCTTCACGCAGTGCGATGAGGTCTTCATCGGTACGACGCAACGCCGCCAGACCGATGGCCTCGACCTCGAGGATGTGCCGGGTTTCCCGGGCCTGTTCGTGGGAACAACGGGACAAGGCTTTCATCGTGTCGAGCGGGTCGGCGACCGCCCGCAGGTAACTGCCGTCGCCCTGCCGGATCTCGATCAAGCCGGAAAACGCCAACACCCGCATGGCTTCGCGCACGGTGTTGCGGCTGATACCCAGCTCGGTCGCCAGTTCAGGTTCGGTGGGCAGGCGTTGGCCGACTGACCAGGTGCCGTTGTTGATGCGCAGGCGCAACTGTTCAAGGGCCTGATCGACCAGAGAACGCTTCACCAGTGGGGATGTGTCTGTCATTGAATTCGCCCTTTCATCCAATCATAGGATGAATTTTCTGACATGTTAGTCAGCTTCGTCCGAGAGGGCAACGGGCTAGGGTTACAAAGCTGGAAAAGGAGCGGGATTTTCGATTAGTCAAAATTACCCTTTAAGGGTAATTTTAGGGACAGGGTTCGTGGTTTCTTATGGAAAAGAGCACACCCCTGTGGCGAGGGAGCTTGCTCCCGCTGGGGTGCGAAGCGCCCCCAAAAACTGCCGCCACACCTCATCAGGCATATCTTTGCTACAAAGAACACGACTGCTTCGCAGTCGAGCGGGAGCAAGCTCCCTCGCCACAGGTTTCCTGGAGATTTACATCAAAGTGACATATCGCACCGGCGGTGGCCCACCAGTAATCTCCTTCAAGGAGAAATCCCAATGAAAACCCAGCAGTGTTTCAGCTGTGGAGCCCAGGAAGGAATGCGACATTTCGAAGGTCGCGGCGAAACCATGAGCGTCAAAGGAATGGAGCGCCGCGTAGATGATCTGTCTGGCTGGGAATGTCAGATATGCGGCGAAGTCGAGTTCGATCCCGGTTGTTCAGAGCGTCATTCGGCTGCGGGTGACGAACTGGTCATGGCAGCAAGGCAGATGATTGGCGTCGAGATGAAGCGTATCCGCCGCAAACTGCATCTGTCGCAAAAAGAAGCCGTGCAATTGTTGTCCGGCGGTGGACACAACGCGTTTTCCCGTTACGAGCGTGGAGAAATACTCCCGCCCAAGCCATTGATGCTGCTGATGCGCCTGCTTGATCGCTATCCGTATTTGCTCGCCGATGCGAAATCACTGGGTGAAGGAGCGGACTTGAGGGGCTTCAAGCATACCGTGCACAAGGAGCTCGAAACCCTCACGGTTTCCTGATCGAAAAAAAACAAACCCGGCACGAGGCCGGGTTTGTTTTTGCGAGTCAGCCCGGCATCAATGCAGGATCTGGCTCAGGAACAGCTTGGTGCGTTCGTTCTGCGGGTTGTCGAAGAAGTCGTTCGGCGCAGCCTGTTCGACGATTTCGCCCTTGTCCATGAAGATCACGCGGTTGGCCACGGTCCGGGCAAAGCCCATTTCGTGGGTCACGCAGAGCATGGTCATGCCGTCTTCGGCCAGGCCGATCATGGTGTCCAGAACCTCTTTCACCATCTCTGGGTCGAGTGCCGAAGTCGGTTCGTCGAACAGCATGATTTTAGGCTTCATGCACAGCGCGCGAGCAATCGCCACACGCTGCTGCTGACCGCCGGACAGTTGCCCCGGAAACTTGTGCGCCTGCTCTGGAATGCGTACGCGCTCCAGGTAATGCATGGCAATTTCTTCCGCCTTGCGCTTGGGCATCTTGCGCACCCACATCGGTGCCAGCGTGCAGTTCTGCAGGATGGTCAAGTGCGGGAACAGGTTGAAGTGCTGGAACACCATGCCGACTTCGCGACGAATCGCCTCGATCTGTTTCAGGTCGTTGGTCAATTCCACGCCATCGACCACGATGCGGCCCTGCTGGTGCTCTTCCAGACGGTTGAGACAGCGAATGGTGGTCGACTTGCCCGAACCGGACGGCCCGCACAGAACGATACGCTCGCCTTGCTTGACGTTCAGGTTGATGTCTTTCAGCACGTGGAACTGGCCGTACCACTTGTTCACGCCCTGCATCTGAATAATGCCTTCAGGGCTCACAGGCTGTTTGATCGCTTCACTCATAAACTACGCTCCTAACGCTTGTGGCCTGTGTCCAGCTTGCGTTCCAAATGCATGGAATAGCGGGACATACCAAAACAGAAAATCCAGAACACCAGGGCCGCGAATACATAGCCTTCAGTGGCCATGCCCAGCCATTTCGGGTCGGCGGCGGCTTGCTTGACGCTGTTGAGCAAGTCGAACAGGCCGATGATGATCACCAGGCTCGTGTCCTTGAACAGCGCAATGAAGGTGTTGACGATACCCGGAATCACCAGCTTCAGGGCTTGCGGCAGAATCACCAGGCCCATGCTGCGCCAGTAACCGAGGCCCATCGCTGCTGCGGCTTCGTACTGACCTTTGGGAATTGCTTGCAGACCACCGCGCACCACTTCGGCCACGTAGGCCGACTGGAACAGGATCACCCCGATCAAGGCCCGCAGCAACTTGTCGAAGTTCATGCCTTCAGGCAGGAACAACGGCAGCATCACCGAGGACATGAACAGCACCGTGATCAACGGCACGCCGCGCCAGAACTCGATGAAGGTCACACAGACCACGCGAATCGCCGGCATGTTCGAGCGACGGCCCAGCGCCAGCATGATCCCCAGCGGCAACGCACCGACAATACCGACAGTGGCGATCACCAGGGTCAGCATCAGGCCGCCCCATTGACTGGTCGCTACGTTGGTCAGGCCAAGAATGTCACCGTGCAGCAGGATGTAGGCAACGATTGGATAAAGCACCAGAAAGCTCAGCCCGTACACCGCTTTACGCGGGAAGCGCGAGATGAACAACGGCGCCACGCCGACGATCGCCAGCAACACGGTCAGGTCGACGCGCCAGCGCAGTTCGGGCGGGTAATACCCGTACATGAACTGGCCGAAACGCTGTTGAATGAACACCCAGCAAGCGCCTTCCTTGGTGCAGTCGGCGCGCGTGGTGCCCACCCAGTTGGCATCCAGAATCGCCCAGTGCAGGATCGGCGGCACCACCAGATAAATCAGGTAGAACGCGAACAGCGTGAGCAGCGTGTTGATCCAACTGGAAAACATGTGCTCGCGCATCCACGCCAAGATACCGATTCTGGTGCCTGGCGGTGGCATGTCAGGTTTGAAAATATGAGTCGTCATGCGCGTTTCCTCACCGCTCGATCAGCGCAATGCGCTTGTTGTACCAGTTCATCAGCAGGGAAATGCTGATACTGATCGCCAGGTACACGCTCATGGTGATGGCAATAACTTCGATCGCTTGCCCGGTCTGGTTCAGCACCGTGCCGGCAAACAACGAAACCATTTCCGGATAACCGATACCGGCGGCCAGCGAGGAGTTCTTCGCCAGGTTCAGGTATTGGCTGGTCAGCGGCGGAATGATCACCCGCAGGGCTTGCGGGATGATGACCTTGCGCAGCGTTGGGCCGTTGCGCAGCCCCAGCGAACGTGCCGCTTCGGTCTGACCATGGCTGACCGAGTTGATCCCGGAACGCACGATCTCGGCGATGAACGCCGCGGTGTACACCGTCAGGGCCAGGGTCAGGGCCAGCAGTTCCGGAATCAGCACCCAGCCACCGACAAAGTTGAAGCCTTGCAGCTTCGGCATTTCCCAATGCAGTGGCGCCCCGAAGATCAGCGCGCACAAGGCTGGAATCAGCAGAAACAGCGCCAGACCGACCCAGAACTTATGGAACGGTACGCCGGTCGCTTCAAAACGCTTGTTGGCCCAACGGCACATCAGCACGATGGCGACGATTGCCACCACGACGCTGATCACAAACGCCCAGAACCCGCTGGCCATCTGCGCGGCCGGCATGTTCAGGCCACGGCTGCTGACAAAGAAGGTGTCGGCGAAGTTATGGCTATTGCGTGGCCCTGGCATGGTCAGGAACACCGCGAAGTACCAGAACAGGATTTGCAGCAGCGGCGGAATGTTACGGAAAGTCTCAACGTAAACTGTTGCCAGCTTGTTGATGATCCAGTTCTTCGACAGCCGTGCCACGCCAACGATGAACCCCAGAATCGTCGCCAGGATCACGCCGATAACGGTCACCAGCAAGGTGTTGAGCAAGCCGATGACAAACACCCGGGCATAGCTGTCCGATTCGGTGTAGTCGATCAGGTGTTGCGCGATGCCGAACCCGGCGCTGCGCTCCAAAAAGCTGAAACCGGAGGTAATGCCCCGGTGTTGCAAGTTGGTTTGAGTGTTGTTGAACAGGTACCAACCCATCGAGATCACCGCGATAACCGTGATGATCTGAAACAGCCACGCACGCACTCGCGGATCGCTGAGGCTGAGCCTCTGCTTTGGTGCGCCGATTGAATTTTGCATGAAGTGCCCCAGAAATAATGGAACAGAACATCACCCGGTGGTTGGCCCACCGGGTGATAGAACCATCAGCGCACTGGTGGTGCGTATTGAATGCCGCCGTTGGTCCACAGCGCGTTCAGGCCACGGTCGATTTCCAGCGGAGTGCTCTTGCCGAGGTTTTTCTCGAAGACTTCGCCGTAGTTACCGACCTGCTTGACGATTTTCACCACCCAGTCTTTCGGCAGCTTCAGATCCTTGCCGTACTCACCGTCAGAGCCCAGCAGACGGGCGACGTCCGGGTTCTTGGTCGACTTGGCTTCTGTTTCGACGTTTTTCGAGGTGATACCGGCCTCTTCGGCGTTGAGCATGGCGTAGCCAACCCAACGAACGATCGCCAGCCACTCATCGTCGCCGTTACGCACGACTGGCCCCAGAGGCTCTTTGGAAATGGTTTCTGGCAGTACCACATAATCTTTAGGCGAAGCCAGTTTGCTGCGTTGTGCATACAACTGGGACTTGTCGGAGGTCAGCACATCGCAACGACCGGATTCCAGCGACTTGGCGCTTTCATCGGAGGTGTCGAAAGTAATCGGGGTGTACTTCAGGCCGTTGGCACGGAAGTAGTCGGACACGTTCAGCTCGGTGGTGGTACCGGCTTGAATACAGATGGTCGCACCATCCAGTTCCTTGGCACTTTTCACGCCCAGCTTGCTGTTGGCCAGGAAGCCTACGCCGTCGTAATAAGTAATGAAGCCAGGAAACTTCAGGCCCATGCCCGCGTCACGGGAACTGGTCATGGTGGAGTTACGCGACAGCATGTCGATTTCGCCGGATTGAAGCGCGGTGAAACGCTCCTTGGCATTCAACTGGCTGAATTTCACCTTGGTCGCGTCGCCGAATACGGCAGCGGCAACGGCGCGGCAGTAATCAGCATCGATACCGACGATCTTGCCGGTGGAGTCCGGAACCGAAAAACCTGGCAAACCGTCGCTCACGCCACATTGCACAAAGCCTTTCTTCTGTACCGCATCCAGGGTTGCACCCGCCTGAGCGAACCCACTGACACCGAGTACTGCAGCCGCAGTCACGACTGCCAGGGTGGATTTCAACATCTTCATTCAAACCTCCAGTTTTGCTCTTGTTGTGTCGGAGCTTGAGTCCTGCCGCACCCTTATGAGGCGCTGTTAACCCGTGTTGGCATTTCTTTGGGTCAAGCGGCGTAAGACCATAGCTATGAGTCTAGTAGGAGAAAATCCACATAATGGAAAACTCACTTCTCACCAATCGGCCGAACGGGCTGTAGCCCTTTTACGTTCGCGAAGCCCGTAACGGCCACTGGCGAACATCCATCACCGGATTCTTGCTATCCCACAGCCGACAGTGACTGATAGTGTTACCGCCGTGGCTGAGAGCAATCACTCGTCTTCCCCATAGCAAGGCCCGTACCACAGTTGCGGCTTAAGCGTTTCAGCCAGAGTTCAATAGAAAAACTTATAGATTCACGACATTTTATTAACCAATAAACCAGTCGCGCCCCATCTTCTCGCACCGCACGGGAGTACGCGCACCACAATGGAGCAACCATGACCGAGCCCTTGATTCTTCAGCCCAGCAAGCCTGTCGATGCCTGCGTTATATGGCTGCACGGCCTGGGCGCCGACCGCTATGATTTCTTGCCGGTGGCCGAAGCCCTGCAGGAAAGCCTATTGACCACCCGCTTCGTCCTGCCCCAGGCGCCGACCCGCGCAGTGACCATCAACGGTGGTTACGAGATGCCAAGCTGGTACGACATCAAGGCCATGAGCCCCGCCCGAAGCATCAATCACGAAGAGCTGGAGGTGTCGGCCCAAACCGTCATAACGCTGATCGAAGAGCAGCGAGCCAGCGGAATAGACGCCTCGCGGATATTTCTTGCAGGGTTTTCCCAAGGCGGCGCCGTCGTGCTGCACAGCGCTTTCCTGAAATGGCAGGGACCGCTGGGTGGCGTACTTGCCCTCTCTACCTATGCGCCAACATTCAGCGATGAACTGGAGCTTTCAGCCAGCCAACAGCGGATCCCGGTGCTGTGCCTGCATGGCCAATACGACGATGTCGTGCAGAACGCCATGGGACGCAGTGCGTACGAGCATTTGAAGACCCGTGGTGTCACCGCGACATGGCAGGAATACCCAATGGGTCACGAAGTGTTACCCGAAGAAATTCGTGATATTGGCGCCTGGCTCGCGGATCGCTTGCGCTAATACAGAAACTTCCTGTAGCTGTATGAGCAACACACTACGCCGCGCCGGTTTCTTGCATTACACTGGCCGGCGTACATTCCTTAACCAATTGATGAGATGACCGTGCTCAAAGCACTCAAGAAAATGTTCGGTAAAAGCGAGGCTGAGCAGCTCGCGCCCAGCTCCAGCGCACCTTCCCACACACCCAGCAGCCGCACCGACGGTCATCAGCCTGGCCGGACCGCAGCTGTCGCGGCACCGAAACATACGCCCGCGAACACTCCGGCCACCGAGTCTGTTGCCGAACCTGTTACACAGCAACCGCGCAGCGAGACGCCAAAACCTGCGCAACCGCGCCGCGAACGTGCGCCGAAACCGCCCGTAGTCGCCTGGAAACTCGAAGATTTCGTCGTAGAGCCCCAGGAAGGCAAAACCCGTTTCCATGATTTCAAGTTGGCCCCGGAACTGATGCACGCCATCCAGGACCTGGGTTTCCCGTACTGCACACCGATCCAGGCGCAAGTATTGGGTTTTACCCTGGCAGGCAAAGACGCCATCGGTCGCGCCCAGACCGGCACCGGCAAAACCGCCGCATTCCTGATCTCGATCATCACCCAGCTGCTGCAAACCCCGCCGCCAAAAGAGCGCTACATGGGCGAGCCGCGGGCGCTGATCATCGCACCGACCCGTGAACTGGTGGTGCAGATCGCCAAGGATGCGGCCGACCTGACCAAGTACACCGGTCTCAACGTCATGACCTTCGTTGGCGGCATGGACTTCGACAAGCAACTCAAGCACCTCGAAGCCCGCCACTGCGACATCCTCGTCGCGACCCCGGGCCGCCTGCTGGACTTCAACCAGCGCGGCGATGTGCACCTGGATATGATCGAAGTGATGGTGCTCGACGAAGCCGACCGGATGCTCGACATGGGTTTCATCCCACAAGTGCGTCAGATCATTCGCCAGACCCCACCGAAAAGCGAACGTCAGACTCTGCTGTTCTCCGCCACCTTCACCGAAGACGTGATGAACCTTGCCAAGCAATGGACCACCGACCCGTCCATCGTTGAAATCGAATCCGAGAACGTTGCCAGCGAAAACGTCGAACAGCACATCTACGCCGTTGCCGGCGCCGATAAATACAAGCTGCTCTACAACCTGATCACCGACAACGGCTGGGAACGGGTGATGGTCTTCGCCAACCGCAAGGATGAAGTGCGGCGCATCGAAGAACGCCTGGTGCGTGACGGCGTCAACGCGGCCCAACTGTCGGGGGACGTTCCGCAGCACAAGCGCATCAAGACCCTTGAAGGATTCCGCGAAGGCAAGATCCGCGTGCTAGTGGCCACCGATGTCGCCGGTCGCGGGATTCACATCGACGGTATTAGCCACGTGATCAACTTTACCCTGCCGGAAGTGCCAGACGATTACGTACACCGCATCGGCCGTACCGGTCGTGCTGGCGCCGAGGGCGTGTCCATCAGCTTTGCCGGTGAAGACGACTCCTATCAGCTACCGTCCATTGAGGCGTTGCTGGGTCGCAAGATCAGTTGCGAAACCCCGCCGACCCATCTGCTGCGCCCTGTAGAGCGCAAACGCCCGTAAGGTCGTGTTGTAACAAAAGAGGCGCAGCCGGAAACGGACTGCGCTTTTTTTTACGCCTGGACATTGCCAAACAGAACAATAAGTCCACAATGGACAAATTAGTTTACTTGCGAATCCACGGAGCATCCGCATGCCCAGCACACCTTATGTGATCGCCAAACCCCAGGCCCGCGAACTGCTTGATCAAGTCGACGTGCCGAAGATCCTGCGCAAACTGTTCCGCGATCTGGCCGCGGGTCAGGCCGTGCAACCGGCCCAGCAGTTGGTGGAGTTTCCGCAAAGTGCCGGAGACTTCATCAATTACCTCGGGGTGTTGGCCGAGGACGGTGTGTACGGCGTTAAAACCTCGCCCTACATCGTGCGTCAGGAAGGTCCGCTGGTGACTGCCTGGACGCTGCTGATGTCGATGCAAACCGGCCAGCCGCTGTTGCTCTGCGATGCTGGTGAACTGACCACCGCGCGCACTGCCGCAACCACTGCCGTCGCCATTGATGCCCTTGCCCCGCCGAACGCCACGCGCCTGGCAATCATCGGCAGCGGCCCGGTTGCCCAGGCTCACCTGCATTACGCGAGGAGCGTGCGGGAATGGCAAAGCATCAGCCTCTATTCGCCGAACCTGGCGAGCCGGGATCCGCAATTGCTCGCACAACTGACAGCCATCGACACGCGCCTGAAGGTGTTCGATAGCCGCGAAGCCGCGATCCAGGACGCCGACGTGATCATGCTCTGCACCTCGTCTGCGGGGCCTGTGATCGACCCACGGACCTTGGGCAAACCGACACTGATTACCTCCATCAGCACCAACGCAGTGCGTGCTCACGAGGTGCCGCCTGCAACGCTGAGTGAAATGCAGGTCTATTGTGACTATCGCCTGACCACTCCGGATTCCGCCGGCGAAATGCTGATCGCCAGTGAACAACATGGCTGGGACAAGAGTGCGATCGCGGGCGACCTGGCCGAACTGCTGAGCGAACAGACGCCACGTCCGGCTTATGATCGCCATGTGTTCTTCCGTTCCATCGGTCTGGGTCTGGAAGACATCGCTCTGGCCAATGCCCTTTATCATCTACAAAAACAACCGGCCTAAATCCGTAGGAGCAGGGGGGGCGCCTAGCCCGTGCCCGCGATGCAGACGCCGCGGTTTGTCATAAACCTGCGGCGATGCTATCGCGGGCAAGCCTTGCTCCTACAGCCCCCCACAGGAGACGTTTATGACCCAGGCAGACTTCATCATCATCGGCGGTGGTATTGCCGGTGCTTCCAGCGGTTTTTGGCTGTCGCAACACGGTCGGGTCATCGTGCTCGAACGCGAAACCCACCCGGCCTATCACTCCACCGGGCGTTCGGCCGCTTTGTACTCCGCCGCTTACGGTACGCCGCAAGTGCGCGCACTGACCCAGGCCAGCCGGGACTTCTTCGATGCGCCGCCTGCCGGTTTCTGCGAACACCCGCTGCTGACCCCGCGTGGCGAGATGACGGTCGACTTCACTGGCGACCCGGACGAGTTGAACAATCAGTACCTGAGCGCCAAGGCGACCGTGCCGCAGATGCAACTGCTCAGCGCCGAAGAAGCCTGTGCCCGCATCCCGATCCTGCGTCGCGAGAAGGTTCACGGAGCGATCTACGACCCTACCGCCACGGACATCGACACCGATGCCCTGCATCAAGGCTACCTGCGCGGCATCCGCCGCAACCAGGGCGAAGTGCACACCGACAGCGAAGTCCTGAGCCTGACGCGCGATGCCGACAATCTCTGGCACGTGAAAACCGCCCAGCAGACTTTCAGCGCACCGATCATTATCAATGCGGCCGGCGCCTGGGCCGACCAACTCGGTGAGATGGCCGGCGCCAAACCTCTGGGCCTGGTCCCCAAACGTCGCGCAGCCTTCATCTTCGCCGGCCCCGAAGGGGTGGATATCCACGACTGGCCGATGCTGGTCAGCCTCGACGAATCGTTCTACATGAAGCCCGATGCCGGAATGTTCCTCGGTTCGCCGGCCAATGCCGACCCGGTCGAGCCGCATGACGTGCAGCCCGAAGAGCTGGACATCGCCATGGGCATTTACCAGATCGAAGAAGCCACCACCCTGAGCATCCGCCGACCGACCCGCACTTGGGCGGGTTTGCGCAGTTTTGTCGGTGACGGCGACCTGATCAGTGGCTTCGACCCACACGTGCCAGGGCTGTTCTGGGTGGCCGCGCAGGGCGGTTACGGCATTCAAACCTCGCCCGCCATGGGCCAGGCCAGTGCCGCGTTGGTTCGTGGCGAAGCCTTGCCGGAACAACTCTGCCGCTTTGGCCTCAGCGCCGCGATGCTCTCCCCTTCCCGCCTTGGCTGAACCTGCCTGCGGGGTGACGTCTGCCCTCGATTACGGCAAACTCCCAGCGCCCTTTTTCTACAGGGCGCTGATTGCCTGGAGCAACACCCATGACCCCACCTCTTCAAGATCCCGCACTGGATAACTACCGGGCGATCGCCGACGCCATTGCCACGCTGTTTTTCCCCCACGCCGAGGTGGTGCTGCACGACCTGCGCACGCAGAAAATCGACTACATCGCCAACAACCTGTCCAAACGTGAAGTCGGTGACGATGCCGCACTGGAAGACATGCTCAGCGAAGAAATCAGCGAGCGGAATATCGGTCCGTACGAAAAGCTCAATTGGGATGGGCAAAAGATCCGCAGCCTCAGCAGCGTGCTGCGCGACAGTGAAGGGCGTCCGATTGCCGTGCTGTGCATCAACCTGAATATTTCGCTGTTTGAAAACGCCAAGGCCGCGCTGGATCTGTTTCTCTCACCGAGCAAGTTGATCCCGCAACCTGACGCGCTGTTTCGCGACGACTGGCAGGAGCGCATCAACACCTTCCTGCATAACTGGCTGCGAGAGCGGCAATTGGGTCTGAATATGCTGACTCGCGAGCACAAACGCGAGCTGGTGCTGGCGTTGCACGCCGAAGGGGCCTTCAAGGGTAAAAGCGCCTCCAACTATGTGGCCAATGTGCTGAACATGGGACGGGCGACGGTGTACAAGCACTTGAAAGAGTTGAAAGGCTGAAACCTGACCTGAGAGGTGTGTTGGCTGATAGGGCCTCATCGCGAGCAAGCTCGCTCCCACACTAGTTCTGTATCGATCACAAAATCTGTGTCTTGTAGAGATCAAATGTGGGAGCGGGCTTGCTCGCGAAGAGGCCATAACATTCAACATTGGTGTTGACTGTCAGACCGCCTTCGCGAGCAAGCCCGCTCCCACACTAGATCTGTGAAGACTGATCAGTCGCCGTAGATATCCGACTTGAAGTACTTGGCTTCAATCTTCTGGTATTCGCCATTGGCGCGAATCCCATCGATGGCATTGTTCAGCTGGCTAACCAATTCGGTGTTGCCCTTGCGCACCGCAATCCCGGCGCCCTCACCCACATATTTCGGGTCCTTGAGCTCCGGCCCGACAAAGGCGTAGCCCTTGCCACGCGGCATCGACAGGAAGTCGCTCAGCGGAATGGTATCGGCGAAAATGGCATCCAGACGCCCGGCCGCCAGGTCCATGTAGATCTCTTCATTGTTGCCGTAGCGCGCCACCTTGATGCCCTTGGGCTCGAAGACTTCCGTGGCGTAACGGTCGGTGGTGGTTGCCCGTTGCACACCAATGGTCTTGCCCTTGAGGCTTGCGTACTGGTCATCAACCACCGCACCGTCTTTCATCACCAGCCGCGATGAGGTGAAGTAGTACTTGTGGGTGAAGTCCACCGACTTTTTACGGTCTTCGTTAATGGTCATGGACGACAGCGCGGCGTCGATCTTCTTCACCTTGAGCGAAGGAATCAAACCATCGAACTCGCCCTCGACCCACTCGCACTTGACCTTCATCTGCGCGCACAACGCGTTGCCGATGTCGTAGTCGAAACCGGTGATTTTTCCATCCGAAGTCTTGGAGGCAAACGGCGGATACGCCGCTTCGATACCGATGCGCAGGGTTTTCTCGGCGGCAAACAGACTGCTGCACGCCAACAGGCTCAGGGCCAGGCCACCGATCAGGGGGAGCTTCTTCATGTTCGTTTTCTCGCGGGTTGTTGTTGGTTTGGCAAGACAGAAGAAAGTGAAACGGGCAACGCCTTTTTTGTACTTATAATTCCATACTGGACTTTTATGTATTTTCCGTCAATCGGGCGTGCAGGTGTATTTCGCCCATTGGTCGACTGAATGATTTGAGAGGTGTTGAAAAAGCGGACGCGGAGCGTCCTGGGCGGCGTTCCCACGCGGGAGCGTAGGAACGATCATGACTCATCTACTTCCAGCGATCCGCCGCTGCGTGATCGCTGTCGCGCCCTTCCACCCAACGCGGGCCGTCGCTGGTGTTTTCCTTCTTCCAGAACGGTGCACGGGTTTTCAGGTAGTCCATGACAAAAGCGCAGGCGTCGAATGCCGCCTGGCGATGGGCACTCGCCGCACCGACGAAGACGATCGGCTCGCCCGGCTCCAATGCGCCGATGCGGTGCAGCACTTCCAGTTTGAGCAACGGCCAGCGTTGCTCGGCCTCGATGACAATCTTGCCGAGGGCCTTTTCGGTCATGCCCGGGTAGTGTTCAAGAAACATCCCGGCCACATCGAGCCCATCGTTGAAGTCGCGGACATAACCGACAAAACTCACCACCGCACCTACGCCGACATTCGCCGCGTGCATCGCATTGACTTCAGCGCCAGGGTCGAACGCCGTGGACTGGACGCGAATCGCCATGGATCAGCCTCCGGTAACGGTGGGGAAAAACGCCACTTCATCGCCATCGACGAGCGGTTCGTCGAGCTGGCACAAGTCTTCATTACGCGCGCACATCAGGTTCTGCTCGCTCAGTACCTCGGCGTCCTCGCGTTGCGCCAACAGCAAACGCACATCGTCGACCGTGGCAAAATCGCCTTCGACACTCAACGAATCGACGCCCAGTGCCTCGCGGTAACGGGCAAAAAACTTCACGGTCAGCTTCATTGATCGGCCACCTGATAGTGCCCGCTCTTACCGCCGAGCTTCTCCAGCAGGCGCACGGTTTCGATGACCATGCCACGGTCCACGGCCTTGCACATGTCGTAGATCGTCAATGCGGCGACACTGGCCGCGGTCAGTGCTTCCATTTCCACCCCGGTCTGCCCGGACAGTTTGCAGCGGGCGACGATGCGCACCGCATCGAGGCCTTCGGCACTGAGCTCGACCTTGACGCTGGTGAGCATCAGCGGATGGCACAGCGGGATCAAATCGGAGGTTTTCTTCGCCGCCTGAATACCGGCGATGCGCGCCACAGCGAATACATCACCTTTGGGGTGACCACCGCTGACGATCATTTGCAGGGTTTCAGGGAGCATACGCACAAACGCTTCGGCCGTGGCTTCACGAGACGTCACAGCTTTTTCGGTGACGTCGACCATATTGGCGCGACCTTGGGAATCGAGATGAGTCAGCACAGGGTTACTCCTGATCAGGAGCACCGATTGTAAACCCGCGGGTCAAATATTCGCGAGTTTGATTGTCGATCCAATGACGTACCTCCTACGGGGGACTTTCGTCGGGCACAAAAAACCGGGCGGCATTGGGGCCGCCCGGTTTTGGTGGGACATTTACAAATGCGATTCGGCGTATTCGGCCAGAATCGAACGTGGCACCCCTTGCAGGGTGATGTGTACACCGTTGGGGAAATCCTTGAAGCGTTCAGTCAGGTAGGTCAGCCCGGAGCTGGTCGCGGACAGGTATGGGGTGTCGATCTGCGCCAGGTTGCCCAGGCACACCACTTTGGAACCGGCGCCAGCACGGGTGATGATGGTTTTCATCTGGTGCGGGGTGAGGTTCTGGCATTCGTCAATCAGGATCAGGCTTTGCTGGAAGCTGCGGCCCCGGATGTAGTTGAGGGATTTGAACTGCAACGGCACTTTGCTGAGGATGTAGTCGACGCTGCCATGGGTGCTTTCGTCATCCATGTGCAAGGCTTCGAGGTTGTCGGTGATGGCGCCCAGCCAAGGCTCCATTTTTTCCGCTTCGGTGCCCGGCAGGAAACCGATCTCCTGGTCCAGCCCCTGCACGCTACGGGTGGCGATGATGCGCCGGTAGCGTTTGCTGACCATGGTCTGCTCGATTGCCGCAGCCAGCGCCAGGATGGTTTTACCCGAACCCGCAGCACCCGACAGGTTGACCAGGTGAATATCCGGGTCGAGCAAGGCGTACAGCGCCAGGCTCTGATAGATGTCGCGTGGTTTCAGGCCCCAGGCTTCCTGGTGCAACAGGGGTTCCTGATGCAGGTCGAGGATCAGCAGCTTATCGACCTGGATTTCCTTGATCCAGCCGACAAAGCCCTGTTCGTCGATGATGAACTCGTTGATATGCACGGCTGGCAGGTTATCGATCAACTGTACCTGATGCCAGGTGCGCCCATGGTCCTGACGGGTTTCGACCTTGCTCACACGGTCCCAGAACGAGCCGGTCATGTTGTGATAACCATTGGGCAGCAACGACACGTCATCAACCAACTGGTCGGTGCTGTAGTCCTCGGCCGCGATCCCGCAAGCCCGGGCCTTGAGGCGCATGTTGATGTCTTTGGTCACCAGCACCACACGTAGATCCTTGTCACGCGCGTGCAGGTCGATCAACTGGTTGATGATGATGTTGTCGTTCAGGTGCTCGGGCAGAACGATGTTCGGCTCGGTGCGCTTGCTCATCAGAATCGACAGCAAACCCTTGGGCCCGCTTTTTCCGCGCTGGATCGGCACACCCTGTTCAACGTCTTCGGGAGAGGCGTCGCCCAGTGTGTTGTCGATCAGCCGAATGGCCTGACGACATTCGGCCGCAACGCTGTGATGGCCGCTCTTGAGCTTGTCCAGCTCTTCAAGGACGGTCATCGGGATGGCAACGTGGTGTTCTTCGAAGTTCAGGAGCGCGTTTGGATCGTGGATCAATACGTTGGTATCGAGTACATAAAGGATTGGCAGGTTGGAGGGGCTACGTCCGTGATCATCCATACTCGGTCACCTTTGTGGGAGCCAGTCGACGCAATACCATGACGGTGCTGCGCCTCGAAGTGGCCACCGAATTCACCTGTCGTACGCAAATGAACTGCACGACTCAAGTGAACTGCACACACGGGGTCTTGGAAGACGCCACCTGTGTTGCAGGTTTCGGCGGTCTGTCTTCGTAATACTCCAAAACCCATGACAGAAAAAAGCACTTTGACGCTTTTTTGAAGTTTATTTTTCAGAGTGACGAAAAGCCCTTGGCGCGCCGCGCCGGCACCGTTAAAGTCGGAAGTCCGTCTGTATCGAAATCCCTTCTGAAATTCCCACTGCCCCACTGTTTACTGGGTTCCGCGTTTCAGCGAAAAGCCTCCTGACAATCTTCCCAGCCGATCCCGCTTTGCGCGGTGTGCATCAGCAGCCAGGGCATTGCCGTTTTCACCACGTCCTGTTTGGCGTTGAAATTGATCACCCCGTGGCGCCACAACAGCATCAATGTCAGCACCCGCTGCGCGCTCTGCTCAGCCGTGAGCTGACGACTGACGTCTGCAGGATCGATATCCCACAGCGCCACCTGCAACCCCTGAGCCTTGAAGAAACCCTGCGCATCGGCACGACGCTGGCCATTCGGCGGGCGGAACAACGGCACGAAGTTCTCTGGCAGTTTGCTCTTCACCAGTTCGACGCTGCGAGTCACTGAATACTGCCAATCCTGCCAATGGCTGTGGGAGCGGAATTCCCAGCCCTGCACGCCGATGCATTGCTTTGAGTACAACGTTTGCAGCTCGGCCACCGAATGCTGTGCCAAGCGGTTCTGGATATCGCTGCCTAGCACAAAGAAGGTCCCGCTCAGGTTCGCCTTGCGCAGGTACTCGGCCAGCCACGCGGTGTTGTCCGGCACGAGGTTGGCGGCGCTGTCGAAACTCAGCACAAACAGCCGATCGTTGAGCTCATCGCCGTTACGCTCGTAGTCGCCGAACAGTTCGACTTCGCTGCTGGTCTGCGGAAACAGCGCGGCCTTGCGCAATTGTTCGTCCAGATAGCGCTCGTGAAAATGCCGGCTAGGCTCGGCCCATCGGGCGTAATAGGAATCTTCGCCGAGTTCGAACTTGGCGGCCTGCTCGCGCAGGGTGTCCATGTCTTCGACCAGAAAACAGAAGGACGCATCCTGATCGCAGCTCTGCTGGGCAAAATTATAGTTGGCAAGCAAGCGCTGCCACATGCGCGCGCGCAGCGTGTTGATCGACTCGAGGTTGATCATCCGCAACCCCAGGCGCTGCTTTAAAGCAGCTTCATCCAGCGCTTCACTGGCGAGCAAGGCCCGGGCGAAGGTGAGGATTTCCGCACGTGAAGCGACATCGAACAGGGTCGGGCTGCCGAGTTGCTCTGGCCAGGTGCTGCGGTCCAGGGTGGCGAGGTCATTGGGCGCGGCATAGGCACTCACGCTGAACAACCAGGCACAAAACAGTAAAGCGATACGCAAAGGGATGTCTCCATAACAAAACCCGCGCGGCACTATAGCTGATCTCGTGACCTTCCCTGCTGCACCTGCGTACCCAATGTGGCGAGGGAGCTTGCTCCCGCTCGATCGCGAAGCGGTCGCAAAGCCAGCGACCACGATTTGCCTGACATGATGAAGCTGCAAACTTCAGGACCGCTTCGCAGCCCAACGGGAGCAAGCTCCCTCGCCACAGAGGACGCAACACCACCGATCACCTATGACCTTGATAGCTGGAGTCAACCGGAACAACCCCCTAGAATCCCCCGCACGATTAAAGGAGACGACTTCATGCTGATGGTGATTTCCCCCGCCAAGACCCTCGATTACGAAACACCGCCGGCCACCCAGCGTTTCACTCAACCGCAATACCTGGACCATTCCCAGGAGCTGATCCTGCAATTGCGCGAGCTGAGCCCGGCACAGATCAGCGAGTTGATGCACGTCTCCGACAAGATCGGCGGCCTCAACGCTGCACGCTTCGGCAGCTGGACTCCGGCGTTCACGCCAGCCAATGCCAAGCAGGCGCTGCTGGCGTTCAAGGGTGACGTGTACACCGGCATGGATGCCCAGACCTTCAGCGAAGCCGATTTCGACTACGCCCAGCAGCACTTGCGCATGCTCTCGGGCCTCTATGGCCTGCTGCGCCCGCTGGACCTGATGCAGCCGTATCGGCTGGAGATGGGCACCAAACTGGCCAATGCCCGCGGCAAGGATCTGTACGCCTTCTGGGGCACGCAAATCAGCGAATGGCTGAACGAAGCCCTGGCCGAGCAAGGCGATGACGTGCTGCTCAACCTGGCCTCCAACGAGTACTTCTCGGCGGTCAAACGCAGCGCCTTGAACGCCCGGATCATCAACACCGAGTTCAAGGACCTGAAGAACGGCCAGTACAAGATCATCAGCTTCTACGCGAAGAAAGCTCGCGGGATGATGAGCCGTTTCGTGATCCAGGAACGCATCAACGACCCGGCTGCGCTCAAGCAATTTGACGTGCAGGGTTACCGCTACAGCGCCGAACAGTCGAAACCCGACAACCTGGTTTTCCTGCGCGACCACGCCCCCGAATAACGCATCACAATGGCGCACGGCATTGATCAATGTGCGTGCGCCGAAACATGGTTTCCTCCTACATCTCCCTCGCCTAATTCGTCATTTTTATGGCGCCAAAAACACATCAATTCCATTTATGAAATTTCTTTCACTCGACAAACGTGAATTTTTTCAGTAGTGGCACGAATTTTTTTCAAGCGTAGTGGCAAAAAACTATTCACGCTAATTAACTCCCCATTAATAAAGGTCGAAACGGCAAGTGCTATCAATATGAGAGCAGTGCCATCTTTTGCAATATTTCAGGAAAATTCAAAAATCGGGATAAGCCGCCATGAACTATCTGAAAATACACCGCTCATACCACCGGTAACGATTATCTCTGAGCGTGTACGAGATAACTTACGCAGAGTGCCGCCCCTATCGCCAAGTTGTCATATTCAACTTTGCTTTCAGGCCACTTATTTGCAATAACAGGAGATAACGCACCATTACTATCCCCTACAAGGCCAAGGCTGCCCCCTGTAAACGTGCTCACCTGAGCACCTGAGTGCTTGATATTGCTGGCTTTATGCCAACTTTCAAGTACCACCAGCCTTTTGCACCACGGTATTCAAAAGAAATGCCGGCTGCAGTTCAGGGCACGCCTTCACTATCAGGCCAAGTTCCGCACACCTTGAGTGCACTTATTTAGACACTCGGAATTGAGTATGCCTGCACACGGTATTGTGGCGCCTGCCATCCACACTTCCGAGTGCACTTCGACCGCTGAACACTATTAACTTCGCGCCTTTAATGGCGTGATCAATACAGAGGTAATTGCGATGCGCATCAGCATATTTGGTTTGGGTTACGTCGGCGCAGTCTGTGCCGGTTGCCTGTCTGCACGAGGCCACGACGTGGTTGGCGTGGACATTTCCAAAGACAAGATCGACCTGATCAATGCAGGTCGTTCTCCGATCGTTGAACCGGGTCTGGGCGAGCTGCTGACCCAGGGCATTCAGACCGGTCGTCTGCGCGGCACCACCAATTTCGCAGAAGCCATTCGCGACACCGACCTGTCGATGATCTGCGTCGGTACGCCAAGCAAAAAGAACGGCGATCTGGAACTCAACTACATCGAATCGGTGTGCCGCGAGATCGGCTTTGTCCTGCGTGACAAAACCACCCGCCACACCATCGTGGTCCGCAGCACCGTGTTGCCGGGCACCGTGAAAAACGTGGTGATTCCGATCCTCGAAGACTGCTCGGGCAAAAAGGCCGGCGTCGACTTCGGCGTTGCCGTGAACCCTGAGTTCCTGCGTGAAAGCACCGCGATCAAGGACTACGACCTGCCACCGATGACGGTCATCGGCGAGTTCGACAAGGCCAGCGGTGACGTTCTGCAATCGCTGTACGAAGAGCTCGACGCGCCAATCATCCGCAAGGACATCGAAGTCGCCGAGATGATCAAGTACACCTGCAACGTCTGGCACGCCACCAAAGTGACCTTCGCCAACGAGATCGGCAACATCGCCAAAGCGGTCGGCGTCGATGGTCGCGAAGTGATGGAAGTGGTCTGCCAAGACAAGACCCTCAACCTGTCCCAGTACTACATGCGCCCAGGCTTCGCGTTTGGCGGCTCGTGCCTGCCGAAGGACGTGCGCGCCCTGACCTACCGCGCAAGCTCCCTGGACATCGAAGCGCCGCTGCTCAACTCGCTGATGCGCAGTAACGAATCCCAGGTACAGAACGCCTTCGACATCGTTGAAAGCCACGACAAGCGCAAAGTCGCCCTGCTCGGCTTGAGCTTTAAGGCCGGCACCGATGACCTGCGTGAAAGCCCGCTGGTGGAGCTGGCGGAAATGCTGATCGGCAAGGGTTACGACCTGAGCATCTACGACAGCAACGTCGAATACGCCCGCGTCCACGGTGCGAACAAGGATTACATCGAGTCGAAGATTCCTCACGTCTCGTCCTTGCTCAACTCGGACTTCGACTCGGTGATCGACAACTCCGACGTGATCATCCTCGGCAACCGCGACGAGAAGTTCCGCGCCCTGGCCGAGACCGCGCCGCACGGCAAGCAAGTGGTCGACCTGGTCGGCTTCATGTCCAAAGCCACCAGCGTCAGTGGCCGCACCGAAGGCATCTGCTGGTAACCGCCGTTCCCCGTAGGCGCTGGTTCTGCCAGCGCCTACGACTGCTCATCGCCGAAACACAATGGATGCAGATTATGCACAGGCTAAAGCACCGCCTACTTCAGGCTGCCGGTTGGCTGTTTTACCTCAGTTTGCTGATGGGCATCGCCATGGCGCTGCCGGTGAGCACCTTCGACTCGCAGTCCAAGGACTTCATTTTCCTGATTGGCGTCGTCGGTATCTGGCGCTATTCGATGGGTGCCACGCACTTTTTGCGCGGCATGCTGTTTCTCTACGTGGTCTACCCGCACCTGCGGCGCAAAGTGCGCAAGCTCGGCAAGGCGGCAGACCCGTCCCATGTCTTTTTGATGGTCACCAGTTTTCGTATCGACGCGCTGACCACCGCCCAGGTCTACAGCTCGGTGATTCGCGAAGCGATCGAGTGCGAGCTCCCGACCACCGTGGTCTGCTCGATCGTGGAAATGTCCGATGAACTGCTGGTGAAAAGCCTCTGGGCCAAAATGAACCCGCCGGACCGGGTCAAGCTCGACTTCGTGCGCATCCCCGGCACCGGCAAACGCGATGGCCTGGCCTTCGGTTTCCGCGCCATCTCGCGCCACCTGCCGGACGACCGCGCGGTCGTGGCCGTGATCGATGGCGACACCGTGCTTGCCGAAGGCGTAGTACGTAAAACCGTGCCGTGGTTCCAGCTGTTCGGCAACGTCGGCGGCCTGACCACCAACGAATTTTGCGAAGTGCGCGGCGGCTACATCATGAGCGAATGGCACAAGCTGCGCTTCGCCCAACGCCACATCAACATGTGCTCGATGGCCCTGTCCAAGCGCGTGCTGACCATGACCGGGCGCATGTCGGTGTTTCGCGCCAGCGTGGTCACCGACCCGGACTTCATCGCCGACGTCGAAAGCGACTCGCTGCAACACTGGCGCCTGGGCCGTTTCAAGTTTCTCACCGGCGACGACAAGTCCAGCTGGTTCAGCCTGATGCGCCTGGGTTACGACACGTTCTACGTGCCGGACGCGGCGATCAACACCGTTGAACACCCGCCGGAAAAGAGCTTCATCAAGGCCAGTCGCAAACTGATGTTCCGCTGGTACGGCAACAACCTACGGCAGAACTCCCGGGCACTGGGCCTGGGGATGAAACGCCTGGGCCTGTTCACCTCGGTGGTGCTGTTCGACCAACGCGTGTCGATGTGGACCTCGCTGCTGGGCCTGACCGTAGCGCTGATCGCCAGCTTCAAATACGGCACTGCGTTCATCCTCGTGTACCTGCTGTGGATCGGCATCACCCGCCTGATCCTGACCCTGTTGCTTTCCTGCTCGGGACACAAGATCGGCCCGGCCTACCCGGCGATTCTTTATTACAACCAGATCGTTGGCGCGCTGGTGAAGATCTACGTGTTCTTCCGCCTCGACCAACAGTCCTGGACCCGTCAGGACACCAAATTGACCCGTGATCTGGAAAGCGCACAGCGTTTGTTCAACACCTGGTCGTCTCGGACCATGACCTTCTCCGCCGGCAGCATCTTCGTCGCCGTGCTGCTGTTGATGGTCTGACCTGCCTTGCCTGAATTAACGAGGAAATACCCCCTATGAATACCGCCGCGAACGTCAACGTAGTGCATGAATCCGAAGCCCAACGCCAACACGCCCGGGTGAAAATCCCGGCCAAGCTGCGCTTCTTCGGACCCGACCGTACGCCTGTGGACACACGGCTCATCGACCTGTCCGCCGGAGGCCTGAGCTTCAATGCCGGGCAGATACCGCTCAAGGTCGGCGACGTGCACAAGGGCCGCCTGCAATTCTTGATCGACAACCTCGGTCTGGCCATGGACGTCGAGATACAGATTCGCTCGTTCGACCGCCAGACCGGCCGCACCGGTTGCCAGTTCCAGAACCTCGAACCGCAGGACATCTCGACCCTGCGCCAGCTGATCACGTCGCACCTGTCCGGTGACATCGTGACCATGGGCGATGTGCTGGCGACCCTGCAACGCGACAACTTCACCAAGGCACGCAAGGTCAAGGACGGTGGCCACGGCATGAGCGCTTTCGGGCGCTTGCGGGCAGTGACCTTCAGCCTGGGGATTTTCGTCGTCGGCCTCGCAGCGTTCGGCTTCGTTTTCAAATCGGTGTACGGCATGTACTTCGTCAGCCACGCCCAGGCCGGTCTGGTCAGCGTTTCCGGCATGAACGTCACCATGCCTCGCGACGGCACCGTCCAAAGCCTGATCAAAACCGATGGCGTTGCGGCCAAGGGCGCGCCGCTGGCGACGTTCAGCACCAGCATGCTCGACGTGCTCAAGGGTCATCTGGACGAAAACCAGTTACAACCGGCCAAGGTTGAAGAACTGTTCGGCAAGCAGATGACCGGCACCCTCACCTCACCCTGCGATTGCACCGTGGCCCAACAAATGGTCGCCGACGGTCAGTACGCCAGCAAAGGCGACGTGATCTTCAAACTGGTGCCGCAGGGCAGCCAGGCCAGTGTCGAAGCGCGCTTCTCCTATCGCCAGTTCGCTGACGTGCGCCCGGGTACGAAGGTGAGTTTCCAGATCGCCGGCGAAGACACTACGCGCACCGGCACCATCGTCAGCAGCACCAGCCTGAAAAGCGAAGACCTGTCGTCCGACATCCGCGTGCAGATCAAGCCTGACGCGCCGCTGGACAGCACCTTCGCCGGTCGCCCGGCAGAAGTCAGCAGCAACCGCGGCCCCTCCTTGAACTGGCTGATCGACAAAGCCATGGCCGCGGGTCTTTAAGCGGAGGACATGCCTGTGACCACCACAAAAATCTCGAACACACCGCAGCCCCTGTGGGAGCGGGCTTGCTCGCGAAGGAATCAGCGCGGTTTGCCTGATGCACCGCAGCGACTGCTTCGCGAGCAAGCCCGCTCCCACATGGGTCATGCGTTCTGCGCACTGGCGTTGGCAGTCAGCATCAGCGGTTGCGCCGGCCTGCCCGACCAGCGTCTGGCCAATGAAGCCCTCAAGCGCGGCGACACCGCGCTCGCGCAGCAGAACTACAAACAACTGGCTCTCCTGGGTTACAGCGAAGCACAGGTCGGGCTGGCCGATATCCAGGTGGAAAGCCGCGACCCGGCGCAGATCAAAGCCGCCGAAGCGACCTACCGTGCTGCCGCCGATACCTCGCCGCGAGCGCAAGCGCGCCTGGGTCGTCTGCTGGTGGCCAAGCCGGGTTCGACCGAAGCCGAGCAACACGAGGCCGAAGGTCTGCTGAAGAAAGCCTTTGCCAATGGCGAGGGCAACACGCTGATCCCGTTGGCCAT
Source organism: Pseudomonas sp. CVAP#3 (assembly GCF_018986375.1). Classification (NCBI taxonomy): domain Bacteria; kingdom Pseudomonadati; phylum Pseudomonadota; class Gammaproteobacteria; order Pseudomonadales; family Pseudomonadaceae; genus Pseudomonas; species Pseudomonas sp. CVAP#3. The sequence goes on along the minus strand of NZ_JAHMSC010000027.1, from coordinate 25,245 downwards.
GCTGTACCTGCAATATCCCCACAGTTTCCCGAACCTCAACGCCCAGCAGCAGATCAGCCAGTGGCGCGCCGCCCGCTATCCGGAAGCCGGTCTGGCGCAAGTGCTGCTGTATCGCACGCAAGGCACTTACGACCAGCACCTGGATGACGTCGAGCGCATCTGCAAAGCGTCGCTGAACACCACCGACATCTGCTACGTCGAGTTGGCCACGGTCTACCAGAAACGTGCCCAACCGGAACAACAGGCGCAACTGCTCAAGCAACTGCACGCCGGATACAGCCAGGGCAAAGTGTCCGCCCAGCGGATGGACAGCGTGGCCCGCGTGCTCGGCGATGCCAGCCTTGGCAAAACGGACGAAAAAACCGCGCAAGCCATGCTCGAGCAAATCGCCCCCGGCTACCCGGCGTCCTGGGTCAGCCTGGCGCAGTTGCTCTACGACTTCCCCGAATTGGGTGACGTCGACAAGATGATGGAATACCTCGAAAACGGCCGCGCCGCCGATCAGCCTCGCGCCGAACTGTTGCTGGGCAAGCTCTACTACGAAGGTAAATGGCTACCGGCCGACGCCAAGGTCGCCGAGCAACACTTCCAGAAAGCCGTGGGCAAGGAAGTCGCCGCCGATTACTACCTCGGCCAGATCTACCGCCGTGGCTACCTGGGCAAGGTCTATTCGCAAAAAGCCCTGGACCACTTGCTGACCGCTGCGCGCAACGGCCAGAACAGCGCCGACTTCGCCATTGCCCAGTTGTTCTCCCAAGGCAAGGGCACCAAGCCCAACCCGCTCAACGCCTATGTCTTCAGCCAGTTGGCCAAGACCCAGAACACCCCGCAAGCCACCGAGCTGGCGCAAACACTCGAAACCCAATTGCCGCCTGCGCAGCTGGCCGAGGCCCAACGTCTGTTGAAACAGGAACAGGCCACACGTGGCGCCTTGAGCCATAGCACGTTGCAAGTCGAGGCCCTGCAAGAAAAAGACGGCGAGGAATCTCTATGAAGCTCAATCCATTCGTTCAAGCCGGAATCGGCCTGACCTTCGCCCTGTTGTGGTCCTGCCCGACATTGGCCGCGATGACTGACACCAAGAACTACGGCCTGGAAGTGAAAGTCACCGGCCAGTCCGAAGACGACAGCGACCTCGGCACCAAGCCCGGCGGCGACGTCAACGGCGTTGCCCTGGACCTGCGTCCATGGGTCTACGGTGAAAGCGGCAACTGGAGCGCCTACGCCATGGGCCAGGCCGTGACCTCGAGCGACATCATTGAAACCGACACCTTGCAGTCCGATACACAAGGCGCCCAGAGCAGCGGCAACAACGGTCGCCAGAGCAAGAAAAACTACCTGGCGATGCGTGAGTTCTGGGTCGGCTACAGCGGCCTGACACCCTACCCCGGCGAGCAGCTGAAACTCGGTCGCCAGCGCCTGCGTAACGACGACGGCCAATGGCGCGACACCAACATCGAAGCGTTGAACTGGACCTTCGACACCACCCTGCTGCGGGCCAACGTCGGTGTTGCCGAACGCTTCAGCGAATACCGCACCGACCTCACCGAACTAGCGCCCAAGGACAAGGATCGCCTGCACGTGTTCGGCGATATCGCAACCCAATGGACGCCTGGCCAGTGGGTCGGGCTGCGCGCCCATCACACCCATGATGACGGCAAGCTCGACTTCCCGACACCCGGCGAAGCCCCTGACTCGCTCGCCAAGAAACAAAACGGCGACCTGAGCTGGCTCGGTGTCGAAGCCAACAGCGACGCCTATAACTGGCGCAACACCAACACGGTCAACTACTGGGCCAGCCTCACCGGTATGAGCGGCAACCGTGACACGGTCAACCCGCTGAACGCCGATGGCAGCCGCCCGATCGATGCCTCGAAAAACGGCGACGTCAGCGGCTGGGCCACGGATCTGGGCGTGCGTCTTCGCCTCGATCCGCAATGGCAAGTCGGCGCGGCCTACGCCCGTGCCAGCGCGGACTACGAGCAAAACGGCCTGCAAAGCAACCGTTCGAACTACACCGGCACGCGCTCGCGGGTTCACCGCTTTGGCGAAGCTTTCCGTAGCGACATGAACAACATGCAAAGCGCCACGCTGTTCGGCTCCTGGATGCTGCAGGACGATTACGACGCCAGCCTGGTCTACCACAAGTTCTGGCGCGTCGACGGCAACAAACCGGTCGGCAGCAACGGTATCAACGCCGTGGAAAACAACTCGGTTAATAACAGCTCTGACGACATCACCGGCGCGCTGCTGTCCAGCACCTCGTTGCCGCTGGTGGATGGCAAGACCGACCTCGGCCAGGAAGTGGATCTGGTGGTCACCAAGTACTTCAAGCAAGGCCTGCTGCCGGCCGGTTTGAGTCAGTCAATCGATGAGCCCTCGGCACTGGTGCGCTTTCGTGGCGGTGTGTTCAAGCCGGGCGATGCCTACGGCAAACAGGTCGACTCGTACATGCACCGTGCGTTCATCGACGTGATCTGGCGCTTCTGATGCGAGCTGCCAAGGGAGTGCCCCAGATGAACAACCCAGCGCTCAAAGGCTCGCTCAGCCTGCTGGTCGGCGCGATGCTGCTGACAAGCTCAGCGGTGTTCGCCAACGTCGAGCCGGTAGCACCTGTGCCAAAAGGGCCGCAAGCGACCGTGGCCAAGGGACTGCAGCAGGCCAAGACCTACACCGTCAGCAGCGCGCCGACCGCATCACTGGAACTGGCGGCACCGAAGCTGCCCGACCTCTCCGGCTACACCGCGCAAGCCGCTGCGGCGAAGATCGTGCGCAGCAAGGCCGGCAAAGTCAGCGTGCGTCGGATGATGCAGGAAGACGCGTTGAAGGACTTCATCGGCGGCGATAACAAGATGGCTGAATGGGTGGTGCGTCAACACGGCATTCCTCAGGCGATCTTCATCGACGACGGTTACGTCAACCTCAAGGACCTGACTCAGAAGCTGCCCAAGCAATACTTCAACGAGACCTCACCCGGCGTGTTCCTCGCCAGGCTGCCGATCGTGGTCGGGCAAAAAGGCATCCTCGAAATCGACCAACAGACGCAAGAGTTGCGCCTGTCCGAAGAGGCCGGTTCGTTCATGGTCAACGACGGTCAGCTGTTTGTGCGTGACAGCAAAATCACGGGCTGGCGCGAGAAGGACAACGGCCCGGCGAGCTTCCGTTCGCCCAGGGACTTCCGTCCGTTCCTGCTGGCCTGGGGCGGCACGCAGACCTACATCGTCAACAGCAAGCTGGCCAGTTTCGGTTACTCCAACAGTAAGTCCTATGGGGTGAGTATTTCCCAGTACACGCCGAACATGGCCAAGGTACTCAAGCGCCCGGAACCGACCGGCTGGATCATCGGCTCCGAGTTCTCGGACATGTGGTACGGCTTCTACTGCTATGAAACCCGCGACTTCGTGGTCAAGGGCAACACCTACCGCGACAACATCGTCTACGGCATCGACCCCCACGACCGTTCCCACGGCTTGATCATCGCCGACAACACGGTGCATGGAACGAAGAAGAAGCACGGCATCATCATTTCCCGCGAAGTGAACGACAGCTTCATCTTCAACAACCGCAGTTACGACAACCACCTCTCGGGGCTGGTGATCGACCGTAACAGCGTCAACAACCTGATCGCCTACAACGAGATCTACCGCAACCATACCGACGGCATCACCCTCTACGAGAGTGCCGACAACCTGCTGTGGGGCAACAAGGTGATCAGCAACCAGCGCCACGGCATCCGCATTCGTAACAGCGTGAACATTCGCCTTTACGAAAACGTCGCCATGAACAACGGCCTGACCGGGGTCTACGGGCACATCAAGGACCTCACCGACACCGACCGCGACATCAAGCTCGACCCGTTCGATGCCGAGGTCTCGCTGATCGTCGTCGGTGGCGAACTGGCGGCCAACGGCAGCGGACCGCTGTCCATCGACTCGCCATTGAGCGTCGAACTGTACCGGGTGTCGATGCTCGCCCCGACCAAATCCAGCGGCATCAGCTTCTCGGGGATCCTTGGCGAACGCCAGGACGAAATCCTCGACCTGCTGGTGCGCCAACAGAAAGCCGTGCTGATCGACCCCGTCGAACGCCAGACCGAAATGCGCGACTGAGGATGACTTTCATGAAGCCCCATTTGATCAAACTGTTCAGCCTCGCCGGCCTGACTGCCGCAATGTTTGCCGCAAGCTTTGCTGCGAGTGCAGACGACGCCAAGGCGCCGAACTTCAGCGCCGAGCCCTGCTGCAACCTGTGCCCGCAAGCGCTCGACGCAAAGAATTACACCACGCGTTATCAGCAAAACTTCACCACCCTGGTACAAGCCCAAGGCGACTGGTTGTTCCGTACCCAGGAAGACTTGCGCACCGAGTTCAATACCACGCCCGAAGGCTATCGTCGGCTCAAGCAACTGCACGACGCGTTCAAGAGCAAAGGTGTTGAACTGGTGGTGGTGTATCAGCCGACTCGTGGTCTGGTGAACCGCAACAAGCTCAACCCGCAAGAGAAAGCCGCGTTCGACTACGACAAGGCACTGAAAAATTACCAGGGCATGCTCGGGCGTTTCGCCGAGATGGGTTACGTGGTGCCGGACCTGTCGCCGCTGACCAACGAATCGCTGCCGGACACCCTGCCCGCCCACGATTTCTACTTCCGTGGCGACCAGCACTGGACGCCTTACGGTGCCCAGCGCACGGCGAAAATCGTCGCCGAGAAGGTCAAGCAGCTCCCGGTTTTCGCCGGCATTCCCAAGCGCGAATTCGAGACCAAGAGGTCCGGGCGCATGGGCAAGACCGGCACCCTGCACAACATGGCCGGGCAGCTCTGCGGCACCAGTTACGCGATCCAGTACATGGACCAGTTCACCACTGAACCCAAAGGTGAAGCGGCAGACGGCGACCTGTTCGGCGATTCCGGCAACCCGGAAATTACCCTGGTCGGCACCAGCCACAGTGGCAAGAACTACAACTTCGCCGGGTTCCTCGAAGAGGCCATTGGCGCCGACATTCTCAACGTCGCTTTCCCCGGCGGTGGTCTGGAAGGTTCGATGCTGCAGTACCTGGGCAGTGAAGACTTCCAGAAGAAGCCGCCGAAAATCCTCATATGGGAATTCTCGCCGCTCTATCGCCTCGACCAGCAAACCATCTACCGCCAGATGATGGCGCTGCTCGATAACGGCTGCGAAGGCAAAGAGGCACGGATGTCCGGCAGCGCCACGCTCAAGCCGGGCAAAAACGAGTTGATGGTCAACAGCAAGAACATCGACCTGCGCAACAGCGACCATCAGGTCGACATCCGTTTCGCCGATCCATCGGTGAAAACCCTGCAAGCCACTCTCTGGTACATGAACGGTCGCCACGAGGACATCAAGATCGACAAACCACACACCGCAGATACCGACGGGCGTTTCGCCTTTGAATTGCGCACCGATGAAGACTGGGCCACGCAGAACCTGCTGGCCGTCGAAATCCAGGGCCCGGAAGCGGGTGCTGCGCCACAAAAAGTCGAAGCGAAAATCTGCAAACGCAACGTATTCCCGGGTGCTGAGCAACGTACCGCTCAGGTCGGGCAATGAGGTCTGTTATGCGAAATCAGAAACTGAAAACCCTGCTTGCACCTACGCTCTTGAGCCTGGCGATGTTCGCCGGGGCGACCCACGCCGCCACGCCGCTGCGCCCGCCGCAGGGTTATTTTGCACCTGTGGATAAATTCAAGAACGGCGACAACAGCGAAGGCTGCGATGCGATGCCGACGCCGTACACCGGCGCCCTGCAATTTCGCAGCAAATACGAAGGCTCCGACAAGGCGCGCTCGACCCTGAACGTCGCGTCGGAAAAAGCCTTTCGCGATACCACCGCCGACATCACCACACTCGAACGCGGCACCAGCAAACGGGTGATGCAGTTCATGCGCGACGGTCGTCCGGAACAGCTGGAATGCACGCTCAACTGGCTTACCGCCTGGGCCAAGGCCGATGCGTTGATGTCCAGGGACTTCAACCACACCGGCAAATCAATGCGCAAATGGGCGCTGGGCAGCATGGCTTCGGCCTACATCCGCCTGAAGTTCTCCGACTCTCATCCGCTGGCAACGCATCAGCAGGAAGCCCAAGTGATCGAGGCGTGGTTCAGCAAGATGGCCGATCAGGTGGTCAGCGACTGGGACAACCTGCCGCTCGAACAAACCAACAACCACTCGTACTGGGCCGCCTGGTCGGTGATGGCAACGTCGGTCGCGACCAACCGCCGCGACCTGTTTGACTGGGCCGTGAAGGAATACAAGGTCGGCGCCAATCAGGTCGACGCGCAAGGCTTCTTGCCCAACGAGCTCAAGCGTCAGCAACGGGCGCTGGCCTATCACAACTACGCCCTGCCACCGCTGGCGATGATCGCCAGTTTTGCTCAGGTCAACGGTGTCGACTTGCGCCAGGAAAACAACGGCGCGCTGAAACGCCTCGGTGACCGGGTGCTCGCCGGGGTGAAAGACCCGCAAACGTTCGAGCAGAAGAACGGCAAGAAACAGGACATGACCGACCTGAAAGTCGACTCGAAATTCGCCTGGCTCGAACCCTTCTGCACGCTCTACACCTGCCCGCCGGATGTACTGGAACGCAAGCATGCGATGCAGCCGTTCAAGAGCTTTCGACTGGGTGGGGATTTGACCAAGGTCTACGACCCGTCACACGAAAAGGGTGGGAAAGGTTCCTGATTTTGTGGAGTGGCTGAAAACCACCCCTCACCCTAACCCTCTCCCCAGAGGGTAGAGGGGACTGACCGAGTTGATTGGGCAAAATACGGCGACCTGAGATATCGAGTCGATCTCAAGTTTTGAAAGCAACGCAGATCGGCTCCCTCTCCTCTCTGGGGAGAGGGATTGACCGAGTTGATTGGGCGAAGTACGGCGACCTGAGATATCGAGTCGATCTCAAGTTTTGAAAGCAACGCAGATCGGCTCCCTCTCCCCTCTGGGGAGAGGGCGGGGGGTGAGGGGTCGATCCAACGGCCAGCCAACCTCTCAAGCAAACACGCAATACACCCCCCAACTCCACGGGGGGTTTGGGGGGGCCGTTGGCCCTTGACTGTTGGTTACACAAGGAGAGATCAGGATGGTGTTTTCATCCAATGTGTTCCTGTTTTTGTTCTTGCCGATCTTTCTCGGCTTGTACTACTTGAGCGGGCAACGCTATCGCAACCTGCTGCTACTGATCGCCAGCTATGTGTTTTATGCCTGGTGGCGCGTGGACTTCCTGGCACTGTTCGCCGGCGTCACGCTGTGGAACTACTGGATCGGCCTGAAAGTCGGGGCGGCCGGCGTGCGGAGCAAACCGGCGCAACGCTGGCTATTGCTCGGCGTGGCGGTGGACCTGTGCATCCTCGGCTACTTCAAGTACGCCAACTTCGGGGTCGACAGCATCAACGCGATCATGAGCTCCATGGGCCTGTCGCCATTCATCCTGACCCACGTGCTGTTGCCGATCGGTATCTCGTTCTACATCTTCGAGTCCATCAGCTACATCATCGACGTCTACCGCGGCGATACTCCGGCGACCCGCAATCTGATCGACTTTGCGGCGTTCGTGGCGATCTTCCCGCACCTGATCGCCGGCCCGGTGTTGCGCTTTCGCGACCTGGCCGATCAGTTCAACAACCGCACCCACACCCTCGATAAATTCTCCGAAGGTGCGACGCGGTTCATGCAGGGTTTCATCAAGAAGGTGTTCATCGCCGACACCCTGGCAGTGGTCGCCGACCATTGCTTCGCCCTGCAAAACCCGACCACGGGCGATGCCTGGCTCGGTGCGCTGGCCTACACCGCGCAGCTGTATTTCGACTTCTCCGGCTACAGCGACATGGCCATCGGCCTGGGCTTGATGATGGGTTTCCGCTTCATGGAAAACTTCAAGCAGCCGTACATCAGCCAGTCGATCACCGAGTTCTGGCGCCGCTGGCACATCAGCCTGTCGACCTGGCTGCGCGACTACCTCTACATCACCTTGGGCGGTAACCGCAAAGGCACGCTGATCACCTACCGCAACCTGTTCCTGACCATGTTACTCGGTGGTTTGTGGCACGGCGCGAACATCACCTACATCGTCTGGGGTGCCTGGCACGGCATGTGGCTGGCGATTGAAAAAGCCATTGGCCTGAACACCTCGCCCCGCAGTTTCAACCCTATCCGCTGGGCGCTGACCTTCCTGCTGGTGGTGATGGGCTGGGTGATTTTCCGCGCGGAAAACCTGCACGTTGCCGGCCGCATGTATGGCGCGATGTTCAGCTTCAGCGAGTGGTCGCTGTCGGAACTCAACCGCGCCAGCCTCACCGGCCTGCAGGTCGCCACCCTGGCAGTGGCGTACGCCACGCTGGCGTTCTTCGGGCTGCGGGACTTTTACCGCAACCGACCTGCGGCGCGGCTCGACGCCACCGCGAACAACCCTGTCAACGGTGACGCCCAGGTGTTGGCGGCCAGTTGGGTTGCGGACTGGCCTCGTTATGCCATGCGCGCGCTGGTGCTGCTGCTGTTCATCGCGTCGATCCTCAAACTCTCGGCGCAAAGCTTTTCGCCGTTCCTTTACTTCCAGTTCTGAGGGATCTGACCATGACCCGCTCATTACGTCTGTTCTACATCGCCCTGTTCCTCGTGACCCTGTTGGTCCTGGGCCTGTGGTCGGTGCGCAGCTTCTTTGGTTTCAACACTAACGCCGACGCGACGGTACTCAACGGCCGCTGGAGCAAAGCCGTTGAGACCCACTACGACGACCACTTCCCGATCAAACGCCTGGGCACCAACCTCTGGGCTCTGCTTGATTTCAAACTGTTCAACGAAGGTCGTCCGGGCGTGGTGCTCGGTCGCGATCAGTGGTTGTACAGCGATGAAGAATTCAACCCGGTGGTCAATGAAGAGCTGAACCTGCAAGGCAACTACGCGCTGGTCGAAGGCGTGCGCCAAACCTTGAAAGCCAAAGGCGTGCAACTGGTGATGGCGATTGTCCCGGCCAAGACTCGCCTGTACCCGGAACACCTGGGTGAAGTGAAACCAACGCGCATTCACGCCGACCTCTACAAGGATTTTCACGCCCGTGTCGCCGCCGACAAAATCCTCGCCCCCGACCTGCTCGGCCCGTTGCAAAAAGCCAAGCAGAACGGCCAGCAAGTGTTCCTGCGTACCGACACGCACTGGACGCCAGAGGGCGCGCAAATTGCCGCCGAGCAATTGGCCAAAACCATCGCCGACAAAACCCCGCTCAGCGGCCAGCCGCAGCGCTTTGTCACCGAGCCAGCAGAGCAAGTCAGCCACAAGGGCGACCTGAGACTGTTCCTGCCGCTGGACCCGCTGTTCGAAAACCTGATGCCCGCGCCAGAGCCCCTGCAAAAGCGCAACACCTACGCGGTTGAGAACCAGCCTGCCGGTGACGACGCCCTGTTCGCCAACAACGAAGTGCCGGTGGCGCTGATCGGCACCAGCTACAGCGCCAACCCGAACTGGAACTTCGTCGGCGCGCTCAAGCAAGCACTGCACAGCGACGTGGTCAATTACGCCGAAGACGGCCATGGCCCGATCCTGCCGATGCTCAGCTACCTGAACAGCGATGCTTTCAAGAACAGCCCGCCACAGGTGCTGATCTGGGAGTTCCCTGAACGTTATCTGCCTGTGAACAACGAAATCGGCGACGCCGACCCGCAGTGGGTCGCAGCACTCAAACAAGCCGGTGCACGCCAACAAAACGTAGTTGTAAACACCAAATCCGAGACGCCCGACCGGGCGCAAAACTGAAAGAGGTAACTCCTATGACTTTCACTACCAATCCTCGTCGTCTCGCCAAGACTTTTGTCCTCGTAGCAGGTATGGGTCTGCTGTCCCAGGCCTTCGCCGGTGGCGACGCGGCACTCTACGGCCCAGTCGCACCGAAAGGTTCGACCTTTGTGCGCATCTACAACGCGAGTAACGCCGAAGTCAGCGCCAGCGTCGGCAGCACCGCTATCAGCGATGTCGCGCCACTGGCCAGCAGCGACTTCAGCTTCATGCCCGGTGGCGACTACAGCGCCAAAGTCGGTAGCCAGAGCCTGCCGCTGAGACTCGCCGCCGACCACTATTACACCCTGGTCAACAACGCCAACGGCCAGCCGCAACTGATCGAAGAACCACCGTTCAAGAACAAGCAGAAATCCCTGGTCCGCGTACAGAACCTCAGCGACAAGGCACTGACCCTGAAGACCGCCGACGGCAAGACCGAAGTGGTCCAGGCCGTCGCGGTCAAGAGCCGTGGCGAGCGTGAAATCAACCCGGTGAAAGTCAGCCTGGCGCTGTTCGATGGCGACAAGAAAGTCAGCGACGTGAAACCGGTCGCCCTGGAGCGCGGTGAAGCAGCGGTGCTCTACGTCACCGGCAACGGCAGCAGCCTGTCGCCGGTCTGGGTCAAGCGCCCGGTCTCGACGCGTTAATGAATTTGCCTGGAATGCCTGCCGATCATCATAGGTATCGAGTCAAGTGAAGTACTTGTGGCGAGCGGGCTTGCCCGCGCTGGAGCGCGCAGCGGTCCCAAATCAGGCGATCGCGGTGTGCCAGATCGAACGCGCGCAACGGTTTTACGACTGCTATGCAGCCGAGCGCGGGCAAGCCCGCTCGCCACAGTCTTTGGACCGACCGGCATTGTGGTCACCCCAAAAAGATGACCGACACGAAATAAGAACAAGAGTGAAACGACAAAACCTCGTCGCTCTAACCCATTACGATTTTGAAGGAGTAACACCATGATTCCAGTGATCTTGTCAGGTGGTAGCGGCTCACGTCTTTGGCCGCTTTCGCGCAAACAGTTCCCCAAGCAATTTCTCGCCCTGACGGGGGAACAAACGCTGTTCCAGCAAACCCTCGAACGCCTGGTGTTCGAAGGCATGGACAGCCCCATCGTGGTCTGCAACAAGGACCACCGCTTCATCGTCAACGAGCAGTTGAGCAACCGTAAACTGGAAGCCCAGCGCATCCTCATGGAACCCTTCGGCCGTAACACCGCGCCGGCGGTGGCGATGACCGCGATGATGCTGGTCAATGAAGGTCGTGACGAACTGATGCTGGTGTTGCCGGCCGACCACGTAATGGAAGACCAGAAAGCCCTGCAACGCGCCCTGGCCCTGGCTACTGTAGCCGCCGAGCGCGGTGAAATGGTGCTGTTCGGCGTACCGGCAACCAAACCGGAAACCGGTTACGGCTACATCAAGTCCGCCAACGATGCGTTGCTGCCCGAAGGCGTCAGCCGGGTCTCGCACTTCGTTGAAAAACCCGACGTGAAACGCGCCACCGAGTTCGTCGAGGCCGGCGGTTATTTCTGGAACAGCGGCATGTTCCTGTTCCGCGCGAGCCGTTTTCTCGAAGAGCTGAAAAAGCACGATCCGGATATCTACGACACCTGCCTGTTGACCCTGGAGCGCAGTGAACAGGACGCCGACACCGTCACCTTCGACGAAGCCACCTTCGCCTGCTGCCCGGACAACTCCATCGACTACGCGGTAATGGAAAAAATCCGGCGCGCCTGCGTGGTGCCACTGTCGGCTGGCTGGAGCGATGTCGGTTGCTGGTCGTCGCTGTGGGACGTGCATGAAAAAGACGCCAATGGCAACGTCAGCAAAGGCGATGTGGTGATCCAGGACAGCCGCAACTGCATGATCCACGGCAACGGCAAACTGGTGTCGGTGATTGGCCTTGAGAACATTGTGGTGGTCGAAACCAAGGACGCCATGATGATCGCCCACAAGGACAAGGTCCAAGGCGTCAAGCAGATGGTCAACACCCTCAACGAACAGGGCCGCAGCGAAACCCAGAACCACTGCGAGGTCTACCGTCCGTGGGGTTCCTACGACTCGGTGGACATGGGCGGGCGCTTCCAGGTCAAGCACATCTCAGTCAAGCCGGGCGCCTGCCTGTCATTGCAGATGCACCACCACCGCGCCGAACACTGGATCGTGGTCAGCGGCACCGCCGAAGTGACCTGCGACGAAAACGTGTTCCTGCTCTGTGAAAACCAGTCGACCTACATCCCGATCGCCTCGGTTCATCGCTTGCGCAACCCGGGCAAGATCCCGCTGGAAATCATCGAAGTACAATCGGGCAGCTATCTGGGCGAAGACGATATCGAGCGCTTTGAAGATATCTACGGTCGCTCTACCCCGATTGAGCGTGGCGTGTCGGTGAAAACTATCGCGCAGTGATTGATCAGTAAAACAAGTAGCCCCTGTCCAGCCGACTGCGTTCCCTGTCCGCAGTGGGTTGGATGGGGCTTTTTAGTGGGAGCTTCAAATCCCCCTAGGTTGGCATGGCGCGCCCAACGGAACCGGATCTGCTGCGTTTACGCACGGCCACTTGAGGTTCTTCGGCAGGAACCGTCATAGGTATGGTTTCAGCAACAGGCGGGCTGAACCCCGCAGCCAGTAAACGAAGTGCCAGAGGACTGGGCGAACTCGCCGGCAATGCGGCGCTATCAGATACTGGAACTTCGGAAGCCGCTAAAAAGCTCGCAGTCGGTCGATCAACAGCAAATGCCGTCGCCCGTTCTACAGAGACGCCCTCGACTGCCAGGGCTTTGATACTGCTCTGTTGTCTGGACTTCATTTGCGCTTGAGCATCAGACACCTCCAACAACTTCCCCCCCGCCTCCATAATACTTCCGATGGCACCGACCAACGGGTTCTTGGAAAATGAAATGAACTTGCCGCCAACCTGAAGGACGCTGGCCACTGTTTCCCTTCGCTCAGCAAGCACTTGCGGGAGTTCCACAGGAAATTCCGCGCCGTGTGTATTCGCAGGGGCAAGGCGACCACCGCCCTCAGCTTTTTGTTTCGGCGTAGGCATCAACCCATCCGCATCACGATAGAACAACGGATTGTTGCGCATGGCCCGGTATCGATTCGGGCCGTCGATGGCGCCCCCGGGGTCAGGGTTGATCCACCGTTGGAGACACGCGGCGTAATACCTTAATCCGTAATAGTGGAGTCCAGTCGCATCTCGCTCCTTGCCCGAATAGCGAAGGGTTTTATGACGGTCTATGCCCTCGCTCCAGGCGGTCTCGCCATACGAATAAAAGACCTCCTGGCTGATCACGCTGCCGTCGCCAGCGAGCTCAATGGTGCAGGAATCCTGATGGTCGGCAAGGCTGTAGCGGTATTGAATGTTGGCAATGCCTCGCGGCGCTGCTGACGGCCAATGCAATACCCGCACGCTAATGAGCCCGGTCTGGAGGGTAATCACCTCCAGCGCTTCTCCAGTGCCCGAGTTGATACGTAATTCCAGCCCCGATAGATAACGCACCTCGTAAACAACGGTGCGGGCATTGGTTTGCAGTGAGCGAACCTTGCGAACACGCTGCCTGTGTCCGTCGTAGCCATAGACCTCGCAATCGTCAGGTTCGACATTGCGCCCTACGGGGGACACGGATTGCAATTGGTTACGCAGATCCCACGTCATGACGCCAGCGGGACTCAACTCCAGCAAGTTACCGTTGGCATCAAAAGCGGCTGCGATTTGTTCCTGCGTCGGTGGCTGGCCGTCCGGGCGAAACGGCAAACAGCGGTTGCTGTACAGCGCAGCCGTCATTTCCAGCCCAAGGCTTCGAGCACCGACATGAGTGCGTTTGAGCAGGTTGCCGCCAGCGTCATATTCGTACGTCTGCTGGTAATTTCGTACAGCAGCGGGATCATTCGGTGCATGCACTTGCGGCCCTCTGTTGAGCGCACTCGCCTCCCAACCGAACGCCTCGATCAATCGGTAAAGGCTGTCATAGCAATACCTCCGGACAGGATCGATGCTCTGATTGGCAAAGTGACGCACGGGCATTGCCCCGTCGGTAATGCTCAACACATTGCCCATTCGGTCATAGTCATGGATCAGCCACTGCAACACCTTGCCGTTGTGATCCTTGCGCTCCATCAGTCGACCGTCTTCGGGTCGATAGCGCAGGCTCGTGATCACCTCATTACCGCTCACCTGCCGCTCGATTTTGCCCTCGGCGTTGTACTCGATCGCGCTGACAACGGTTTGCCAATCGCTTTCGCCGTTCAGTTTCAAACGGCTTTCGCGCACACGGCCGTCAAGGGTGTAACGGTGCTGCTGACGATTACCTTTGGCATCGCGCTGCTCGTGTAAATCGTCAAGGGGGTTGAAACGCCGCAGGGTTTCATAAAACTGCGACTCCAGCAGTGGCTCGCGCTCGTCGGGCAATAGCGGCCAGTCAGGTTGAACGGGATCAACGGTAAAACGTCGGGCCTCGCGGATGCAGTTGCCGCGAATGTCGAACTCAGTGGAGAGAAGCGTTCCCGCCGGGTCGTCGTGACGAATCAGCTGACCGCACTGATTGCGTTCGCGACTCGCGTCATCTGGTCCCGCGTATTCGAAGCGTTCCGCGAAAAGGTCTTGTTCAAGCACAGCCAATGGTCGCAACAGGCGATCATACCGAATCTCCTGCCGAGTGCAGCGACTGTCCCAGCTTCGCAACAGCTCATCGGCAAGCCCCAACAACTGCACGCGCATCCCGGCGTCGACACTGAGCGTTTTCAAAGCCTTGGTAGAAAGTGAGTAAACCGTTGTCTGATTGGCCGGAGTCTTGGGATCATCCTTTTGCAGGTCCCAGAGCCGCGGATCCCACTGTTCGATGGCACGTCCTGCCTTATCGAACACGCTACGACTGATCCGCGCTTGCGCGGCTGCACCTTCTTCACCGCGATAATAATCCACCGTGCGTACAGACAAGCCTCGCGGATCACTGACCACGAGTCGGGGTGTCTTGAAATGCATGCCGCTGGTCCAAGCCTGCACAACGCAACCTCCTTCTTGTTTGTCTGCAAGATGTAGCTCACTCCAGACAACAACGGCTACTGTCAAAAATTACAGTGCCGACCAACGGCATCCAATGCATTGCGCCGATGTCCAGAAGTGCAGGCCTTCGGTAGGATGTTAACCATGCACCCTGGGAGGGTTTGAAGCATGTTCATCGGCGTCCTGCTGGTCATCACCTGGCTGATCCTGTTGCTGCGCTACCCGGCCAAGGCCTTGCCAGTGTCTCTGGCGGCGGCCATCGGGCTGGGGTTGGTCGCAACCTGGGTCATGTGGCTGGACAACCGCGAGATCAAGCAACTCGCGCGGCTGGAGATGCGCATCACCTACGCACCGGAACACTGCCCGGCGGATCGCCCGCTGGAACTGAAGCTGAACAACGGCAACGACGTGCCGCTGACCGAATTGCGCTGGCGGATCGCCGCCTATGCGCCGGGCGATACGGTCAATCTGGCGGACAATCAATACGCCGCGCCGCGCTACCGTGGCCCCGGCGAATTACAGGCCGGCGCCACCTGGGAAGACTGTTTGCCGATGCCGCCGCTGCGTCCGGGCTATCGCCCGCAAACCCTGGAGTTTCGCGCCGAGCATTTGCAAGGTAGTTTCTCTGACTGATCCTTTTCTCCACCCTTCTCCTTGCACAAGGACCGCGCCATGCCCGTCGCATTAATCACCGGTTGTTCCAGCGGCATTGGCCGCGCTCTGGCTGACGCCTTCAAAAACGCCGGGTTCAAGGTCTTGGCCACCGCGCGCAAGGCTGAAGATGTAGCGATACTCGCCGCAGCCGGGTTCACCGCCGTGCAACTGGACGTCAACGACGGGCCGGCGCTTGAGCAATTGAGCGAACGGATCAACCAGCAACACGGCGGCCTTGACGTGCTGATCAACAACGCCGGTTACGGCGCCATGGGGCCACTGCTCGACGGCGGTGTAGCGGCGATGCAACGGCAGTTCGAAACCAATGTGTTTGCCGTGGTCGGTGTCACCCGCGCGCTGTTTCCCGTGCTGCGTCGCGCCAAGGGATTAGTGGTTAATATCGGCAGCGTCTCCGGCGTTTTGGTCACACCATTCGCCGGTGCCTATTGCGCCTCGAAAGCCGCGGTGCATGCCTTGAGCGATGCGCTGCGCATGGAACTGGCGCCTTTCGGCATCCGGGTGATGGAAGTCCAGCCCGGCGCCATTGCCTCCAGTTTCGCCAGGAACGCAGGCGTTGAAGCCGAACTGTTGATCAGCGAACAATCGCCCTGGTGGCCGCTGCGCGAGGGAATTCGTGCTCGGGCCAAGGCTTCTCAGAACAACCCGACCCCGGCGAGCACATTTGCCAACGATCTGCTCAAGGCTGTGCAGCACAGCAAACCGCCGCACTTGTTGCGTTTGGGCAATGGCAGTCGGGCGTTGCCATTAATGGCCGCGTTGTTGCCCAGAAGTCTGCTCGATGTCATTTTGAAAAAGAAGTTCGCGCTCAATAACACGCTCTAACATCCGCCCTCGCGCTGCGGACATCGCTGCGCAGCCTCGGTCAAAACGGTTGCATCCAGGAAGGCACTCAACGGGTGACCACGCCGGTGCTTCTACAAACTGACGGCCTGCCACCCCGTCATGCCGGGGACCTATCACAAAAAAAACAACACCGCTACTGTCAGGAATGACAGTAGACGGCTTACGGCCAGCATCCCCACAGTAAAGCGACTGATCACTTCGAGTACCGATACTCGGCAATCACGAACAGAGGGACAAGCCATGAGCGCTCTTCGCGATAAAGGTGGAAGCCACGATAAAACCTGGGGACCCGACGAGGACGGGGTAGTTACCTTTAAGGTCCTTGGAGACGAAGGAGTGACCTATCCACGGCCGCTCACCGGGGCCATGTTGCAGGCCGACGGCAAACTGATAGTGACCTCAACAGTGGAGCGAACGGATGATCTTATCC
The DNA here is from genome assembly GCF_018986375.1 of Pseudomonas sp. CVAP#3. Classification (NCBI taxonomy): domain Bacteria; kingdom Pseudomonadati; phylum Pseudomonadota; class Gammaproteobacteria; order Pseudomonadales; family Pseudomonadaceae; genus Pseudomonas; species Pseudomonas sp. CVAP#3. Next base: position 8,504 of record NZ_JAHMSC010000027.1, on the reverse strand, counting down.
TTATGTTCGTCATGGCTCGTCTGACCGTAAAAGGAGAACTGGATCCTCTGTTTGGCGACTGTGGTCTGATCACCGGGCAGTTCGCGCCAGGATTCCATGCTGGCGGGGGCAAATTGGCGTCGAGCCGCGATGGGCGAATCTACATGGCCGGTTGGACAATATCCTCGCAAACACAGAGACAGCACGTGGCGATCCTGTGTGTCGACCAGCAAGGTGAACGGATCGAAGATTTCGGTGTTGATGGGCAGGTGATCGTCGATCAGCCAACCGACAACTATTATCCGCAAGATCCCTGCTTCATCCAGGCCCTGCCGGATGGCAACCTGATTGTCGGGACCAACTATGAAGTCGGGGTGGGTCGGGTCAAAACAGCGGTCTTATTCAAATATGACGCCAAAGGCAATCCCGTCAACAGCTTCGGCACCCTGGGACGAGTCGAAATAAAGATGGCGGACCGGACTCAACCGACATCGTTGAACGACTGCTGTATTTTGGATAACGGACGTATTCTGGTGGCCGGTTCCGCTCGGCTACCGAGAATGCCCCAGACGTATGGGCTGCTGGCGATGCTCAATGAAAACGGCTCACCCAACTTGCTGTTCGGAGATAGCCAAACGCCCTCGATGCTGTTGATCACCCGCAGGTTCACTGACGTGCATTTCAATGCAGTGAAAGAACGCGCACCCAACAGGTTTCTGGCGGCCGGTTTTATCGATCATTCCAAGCCCCACCGGCACTCAGGGATATTGTTTGGTTTTGATGATGGCGGTCAATTTGATCCCGAGTTCAATAACGGAGACTTCCTTGAGGATAACTTGCGACCTGACAGTTTCGACAGTTGGGAGAGCCTGTATGTCGACAGGAACTCGACCATCATGGTCGCAGGCGGGATAGATGGCGGCTATATTGCCGCGTACCGACTGGATGGGACCCTTGATCCAGACTTCGGTAATGGCATCGGCTACATTGAAGAGCCTAACGCTGGCCAGTCAGCCCCCTTCCTGTTGATTCCCTGTCCGCCGGACAAGATTCTCTACTGCTTGAACGGTATAGGCATCTTTGGGAACCTGGGGCATCTGTATCGCTACCATCGATAGAGAGACGGATTTTATTATCGATACCGATCGAGCAGCCACATGGGCTGCTACCGATCCTCGCCCAAGGAGAAAAACCGCATGACGGACTACAGCGAATACTTCAACGAAGTGACCCAGACCCTTGCCGACATCGAGCAATGGTTTTCCGGCTCCGCCGACAAAGGCCTACTGACGCAGTTGCTGGCACGTTTCTCGCCGCAGTTTTCGATGATCGTGCCCGGCGGCAATGCGCTGGATTATCCGGGTTTGAGCGAGCTATTCGATAAACTCGGCGGCGCCCGCCCGGGCTTGAAAATCAGCCTGAGCGAATGGTGCGGGATTGACCAACATGCAGGCGGCGCCACCGTCAGCTACCGCGAAGTGCAATCCGATGCGAGCGGCGTGCTGAATGATCGACGTGCGACGGCGGTGATTGAAAGGCTGCCGTCAGGTGCGTTGCAGTGGCGGCATTTGCATGAGACGTATTGCCAGGGTTGAACCAGACATGATCGCTCCCGCGCTCTGCGTGGGAACGATCAACAGTCGTTTATATAACGCGTCACCTCACCACCCGCCCCCTACATCACCTTGCGTCGCTACCTACACCTGCGCCAGAATCCGCCGGCTTGTGCGCTTTGGCCCTTGCTCCTATTGTTTCCGTGTCACTGCTCATCAGTGATCGGGTCTGCAAGCCCGCCGGAAATAACCAGTTGCACAGCAACACCGTAAGCAAAAGGACGCTTTTTTTGTGTCCGTTTTTATGGCGGCTGTGCGCGGGAGACCTTCGGGTCTGCCGGGTTCCTGGTTTCCCGGTCTTGCAGACCCGTGCATAGCTGCCACCCATCATCTGCAAGTGATATTGGCAGCTCCTTTGGAACAATCAGGAGCATCATCATGTTCAAAGCTACTCCGAATCCTCCCGAAACCGACCCGGTTTCCCCCTACGCCTCCCTCGATTCAAAAGAACTCCACGCCGCCGCGCACCGTGCGCTCGACCATTACCTGGTGCTGCCCGAGACCAAGCAGTTGTTGGCCGACCGACGTCCCGGCTGCATTTTCGTCATAGCGCCCGACATCAACAGCGAAACCCTACTGGCCCACGCCTGCGAGACGCTCGCCTCGGTGAATGTCATGGCCAGCGATCTGGCGTTTGAGCTTGAAGGACCCAAGCGCAATACCGCACTGGCGATTCAGCAGATGATTTCACTGGCCGAATTGGCGGTGAATCGGGCGCTGGATCACCTCGATCCGCCGGATTCACCGCAGTAGCCAATCCGGCGTCAGTCATTGTGGCGAGGGGGCTTGCCCCCGTTGGGTCGCGAAGCGGCCCTAAAATCGATGATCGTATTGCGTCAGAGAGAACGCATCTGTCGGTTTTACGACTGCTTCGCAGCCGAACGGGGGCAAGCCCCCTCGCCACAGGGTTACTCCACGCCGCCCTGCTTCACCACCACCGTACAAGTAATCCCCGCCGCCAACAGCACCCCGTCCGGCACTTCATCAATGTGAATCCGCACCGGCACCCGTTGCGCCAAACGCACCCAGTTGAAAGTCGGATTCACGTCAGCAATCAGCTCGCGACTTTCCGGGTTATCGCGGTCGTAGATACCTCGCGAAATACTTTCAACATGCCCCTTGAGCACTTCGCCGCTCATCAATTGCATGTCGGCCTTATCGCCGACCTTCACATGCGGCAGCTTGGTTTCTTCGAAGAAGCCATAGACCCAGAACGAATTCATGTCGACCACGGCCATTTTCGCTTCGCCGATGCGCGCGTAGTCGCCGCGATGGACGTTGAGGTTGGTGACATAACCGTCCACCGCCGCCAGCACTTTGGTGCGCTTGAGGTTCAACTCTGCGGCCTCAAGCTGTGCCTGGGCCTGTTGGTAATCGGCCAGCGCCGAGTCGGCAATGTTGCTGGCGTCGTCGCGGTTTTCCTTGGAGATCACCAGGTTGTCGAGGTCGGCGCGGCGGTGCGCGTTGACCTTACGCATCTCCCACGTGGCTTTGCGCGAAGCGACCAGCGATTGCGCCTGTTTCACCGCGATCTGGTAGTGCTCGGGATCGATCTGCATCAACAGGTCGCCCTTTTTTACCAACTGGTTGTCACGCACCGGCACGTCGACCACTTCGCCGGTGACGTCGGCGGCGACGTTGATGATGTCGGCGCGCACCCGGCCATCACGGGTCCACGGAGTGTCCATGTAATGCACCCAGAGGGTCCGGCCGATCCACAGCGCGAGGGCCAGTACCAACAAGGTCGCGAGCAGACTGAAGAGTTTTTTCATCGAATCGGTCTCAAGGGTAAACAGTCAGCGCAAGGGCGCCGAACAAACAGGTGAAGAGGCTCAGGCGCAGCAGCGCCGGGTGCCAGAAGAAGCGGTACAGATCAAACCCGGACAAAAACCGGTCGAGTGCCCAGGCCACTGCCGCAGCGATGAAAAACATCAGGGTCATGGTCGGCATGTACACGCCGTGGAAGGCGATTTCACGAGGCATGGTCAGGTCCTTGCGGGGCTGCGAGTGCCGCCAGCGGCGATTGCGGGTCGAGCAACGAGGTGCGGATAAAATGCAGGTAACTCTTCACCCGACGCAGGGCCGAGGTGTCGAAGTGCGGGGCGAAGGGTTCGTCGGTGGCCTGGACACGGTTGATGGCGTGGTCGACCGCCACCAGGCTGCGTTCCAGATTGCTCTGGCTCGGTTGCAGAAACAGCCGCACCAGCGAGCGCCCCATGACCCGGATCGCCTGGCGCCACGGTTGGGTTTCGGCATACGCCGGGTGCACCGGAAGAATCGCCTGTTCCTTGCGCAACTCGATGATCGCGTGGCCGACTTCCAGCACCACGAACATCCAGCGCAGCAGATCGCGCTGCACCTGCGGCTGTCCGGTGGCCAGGCCATAAGCCTGGTGCACCAGATCGCGGGTGCTGCTTTCAAAACCCGATGCCAACCCCTTGAGCTTGCCGCTGATGGCGAACACCACTTGCCCGCGCAAGTCCTGTTCCAGTCGCCGCCACAACCAGCGACTATTGGGCGGCAGGATGATCGCCCCGGCTGCCGCGCACACCAGCATGCCCATGATCATCGCGATGTAGTCGTTGATGAAGGTGTAGGGGTTGTAGACCGTCAGGTTATCCGGCACCGAACCGGTGCTGAAAAAGATCAGCAACCCCAGGCCGACACCGGCGTACTGCGGCCGTGAGGTGAGAAACGAACCGAGCACGATCACCGGCGCCAACATCACGCACAACAGTGGGAAACCGTCGATCCACGGGAAGATGAAAAACATCTCGACGAAGCCGATCAGCGCACCGAGCAACGTCCCGCAGGCCATCTGGAACGCCATGCGCTTGGGGTTTGGCGTGGCCGCCGAGAGACCGACCGTGGCAGCAGCGATCAAGGTCATGGTCACGCCGCTCGGCCACGCGGTGGCGACCCAGTAACTGCCCAGCACAATCAGAATGAACGACGCCCGAATACCCGCTGCGGTCGACGCCTGCCAGTTGGTTTTCGGGGTGTAGGGCTCATCCCATTGCTCGCGTTCGTGGCGGTGCTCGGCCAACGAGGCGTGGGTCTGTGCATAACTGTGCACTTCGTCGACGAAGCGGTAGAGCAACTCGTAGGCGGTGTGGAAATCCAGTTGCTCGGCGTCGCTCGGTTCGTTCTGCTGAAAGCTCGCCCGCAAGCTGCGCACCCGCGCCGGCAGCCCTTCTTTATAGGCGGCCAATTGCGCTGCCAGACGCGCTGCGTCGGCATGCGTCAGCGCACGACCCGAGAAGCCATCGAGCACTTCGGCCAAGTCCTGCAACCCGGGTTTGATCGCCGCCACTACCTGTTCGGTGCCGCTGCTGCGCAAGCGTTCGAGCAATTGATGCAAGGCGTTGAACCGGGTGGTGATGCCCATGAATTCGCTGTTCAAACGACTGAGCCGACCATTGCGCCGACGCATGTGCGGGTCTTCGAACACGGTGACGCTGCGCAAGCCTTCCAGGCCCACGGCTTCAGCGATAAAGCGCACGTTGCCGGCTTCGAAAGCCTCGCGTTGGCTGCGCCCGCGCAAGCCATCGGTGACGAACAGCGCAAACACTCCGAAGCGCTGATACAAGGCGTTGCGCATCGCGGCGCTGGCGGTTTGCGGGAGGATCGCGGCGCTGACCAGGGTCGAGCAGAGAATCCCCAGGGAGATTTCCAGCACCCGCCAGACTGCCGCCATGAACGCGCCGTCCGGGTGCGCCAACGCCGGCAAGCCGACCATCGCCGCCGTATAACCGGCGAGCACAAAACCATAGGCGCGGAAGTTGCGATAACGCGCGGCACCGGCCGTGCAGATGCCGACCCAGATCGCCAGCGAACCGAGGAACAGTTCGGTGTTCTGGGCGAACAAGGCAATCAGCGCGACCATCACCGCCGAGCCAGCCAGCGTACCGAGGAAGCGATAGAAGCTCTTGGCGAACACCTGACCGCTCTGCGGCTGCATGACGATGAACACGGTGATCATCGCGGTGCGCGGTTGCGGCAGTTCCAGGCGCATGGCCAGCCAGAGGGTCAGGAACGCGGCGATCAGCACCTTGAAGATGTAGACCCAGGTCACGCCGTCACTGCGTGCCCAGTCGAAAAAACCCCGGCGCCATTCAAGGGAATACAGCCAGCGCAGCGGTGCAGGCAAGGGAGTCATGGTGTCCTGCTCAGTGGTCGAGGGCAGAGAGAATGGCTGGGGTTTTCGGCGCCTGGACTTTGCTGTCGGGCGGCACGTCGTTACCGGCGCCGAGCCCGCCGCCAAGGGCAGTGACCAGTTCGGCATGGGCGCTCAAACGCGCGGCCTGAACCTGTTGTTGCACTTGCTGCTGCTTGAACAGCAGGCTCTGGGCATTCAGCACGTTGAGGTAATCAGTGAGCCCGCGCTGATAGGCGATCATCGCGATGTCGTAGGTTTTCTGCGCCGCCGCCACCGACTCTTCGGCGAAGGCTTGCTGTTTGTCCATGGACTCGCGGCGGATCAACTGGTCGGAGATGCTTTTGAGCGCATCGACCAGGGTCTGGTTGTACTTGGCCACGGCGATGTCATAGCCGGCCGAGGCTTCGCCCAGTTCCGAGCGCAAGCGCCCACCGTCGAAGATCGGCAGGGTGATCGCCGGCCCGACGTTGTAGTTGAGCTTCTTGCCGGTCAGAAACTCCAGCGCCCCGCCACCGGTGGCCATGTAACCAAGGCTGCCGACCAGATCGACGTTGGGGTAGAAGCCGGCGTGCGCCACGTCGATACCGCGCGCCTGGGCCGCGACTTGCCAGCGACTGGCGACCACGTCCGGGCGTTGACCGAGCAATTGCGCGGGTAATGCCGAGGGCAGTTTCAGTGCGGCACCAAGGGACAAAGTCGGACGCTGCAACTGTGCGCCCTCCCCTGGTCCTTTGCCTGCCAGTGCCGCAAGTTGATTGCGGCTCAGGGCGATTTCTTCGTCCAGTGCATCCAGTTGCCGATGGGTTTCCGGCAACGGGGTTTGTGCCTGGCTGACTTCGAAATGGGTGCCGATGCCGCCATCCAGGCGCTTTTGTGCGAGGTCGAGAATCTGCTGTTGCTGCTTGAGGGTCGCGACCACGATGTCCCACTGCGCGTAATGCAGCGACAGCTGGATGTAGGCGCGGACCACGTTGTTCTGCAATTCAAGCTGAGCCATGCGCGCCTCGGCGGCGCTCATGTGGGCCATGTCGACGGCGCGTTCGGTGGCATTGCTTTCGCGGCCCCACAGGTCGAGGGCGTAGCTGAAGCCGAGAGCGGCATTGTTGTCCCAAGTGGTGGTGTTGGCCAGTTCGCCCGGGCCGTAGAACTGGTCGGTCGGCCAGTTATGGCGTTTGAGCGTGGACTGGCCATTGACCTGCAACGACTCGGCCGACTCGGCAACACCGGCCATGGACTTGGCCTGACGCACTCGAGCAGCGGCCATGGCCATGCTCGGACTGCCTTGCACGGCGAGGTCGATCCAGTGATTGAGTTGCGGGTCGCCATAGGCCTGCCACCACTGCGCGGTGGGCCAGTGAGCGTCCTTGGCGGCGCTTTGGATGGCCTCGTCGGTGGCCAATGTATTGGCATCGAATGCCTTGCCCTGTGGGGCAATACCTCCGGTTCCGATGCAGCCGCTGATTGCTAACGATAAAACCCAAACACTGAGAGTCTTCAGCTCTCTGCTGATGCGACGCGGCACTGCTGAAAATTCCTGAGGTGGGGAGGACGTCCCGTAAGAGATGGGCGCAATTCTAGGGGCGGGCTTGAGCAGCGATAAGCCGGGAATCCTGTGAATCTTTGTTACCGTTCACGAGATAATCCCTTGGTCGCATTCATTGGTCGCCTGTAAAAAAGCAGCAACTTCGTGTCACAATTTGTCATCGCACCCGAGAGCACCCCATGGACACTTTGCAAAACATGCGCGCCTTCAGCTGTGTCGCCGAAGCCGGCAGCTTCACTGCCGCTGCCGTGCAGCTCGATACCACGACAGCCAACGTCTCGCGCGCGGTCTCCAACCTGGAAGCCCACCTGCAAACCCGCTTGCTCAACCGCACCACCCGCCGCATCGCCCTGACCGAGGCCGGCAAACGTTATTTGCTGCGCTGCGGGCAGATCCTCGCCTATGTCGAGGAAGCCGAAGCCGAGGCCAGCGACGCCCATGCGCGCCCGGCCGGGCAGCTCAAGGTGCACACCATGACCGGGATCGGTCAGCACTTCGTGATCGATGCGATCGCCCGCTATCGCAAGTCCCACCCGGACGTGACCTTCGACCTGACCATGGCCAACCGCGTACCGGATTTGCTGGACGAGGGCTACGACGTATCGATCGTGCTGGCCAGCGAACTGCCGGACTCGGGTTTCGTTTCGCAACGGCTGGGCATCACCTACAGCATCGTTTGCGCGTCGCCTGCTTATGTAAAAGCCAACGGCTGCGCGCAGAAGCCCAGCGACCTGCTGAATCACGCCTGCCTGCGCCTGGTCAGCCCGGTGATTCCGCTGGAGAAATGGCTGTTCGACGGCCCGGAAGGCCAGGAAATGGTCACCATCAACAGCTCACCGTTTCTGGTGAACTCCGCCGACGCGATGAAAACCGCGATCATCAGCGGCATGGGCATTGGTGTGCTGCCGGTCTACGCCGCCATCGAAGGCCTGCGCAACGGTAGTCTGGTGCGGGTCATGCCCAACTACCGCTCGCAAGAGCTGAACCTGTACGCCATCTACCCGTCGCGCCAGTACCTGGATGCGAAGATCAAGACCTGGGTCGAGTACCTGCGCGGCTCGCTGCCGGAGATCCTCGCGGCGCATCAGGCTGAATTGGCGGCGTATGAGTTGAGCGGGAGTCTGGGTGGAGCTCGGGTGGCCAATTGATCCTAAGGATTGACCCGATCCAGTGTGGCGAGGGAGCTTGCTCCCGCTCGAGTGCGCAGCGC
>NZ_JAHMSC010000026.1:0-69361 GCF_018986375.1 Pseudomonas sp. CVAP#3 | reverse complement strand
AAAGTGAGTCGCCGTCAGGCGAAACCCTAAGTGGCCGTTACCGCAGGAATGGATATGTACACCTGCAAGAGATAGGCCGGCTGTCAGGCCGCCTTCGCAAGCAAGCTCAGCTCCTACACATTCTTGGGCAAACGCTGATCAATCACTCGATACAGCGCACTGCTCTCAGGCCAGTTACGCATAAACCGCGCCCGATCCCGCGCATACGCCGGAGCGAAACTGCTGAGCGAACCGTGCTGACACATCGAATCCAGGTCGATCAACGACCAGCGATCCTTGTCCCAAAACAGATTATGCCCCTTGAAATCCCCATGACTGATCCGCTCGCGAATCAGCTCGGCAAACAAGTGATCCAACGCCAGCAACTCAGCTTCAGGCGCATCACCACTCTCAACGAACGGCGCGAAGCGTTCGATGATGTCCGGTCCCGACAGGTATTCGGTGATCAGATAGGCCCGACTGCGCAGCCAGAAAAAACGCTTTTCCAACACCGCCAGAGGTTTCGGAGTGGCAATACCCAGGAACGCCAGACGATTGCCCTCGCGCCATGAGTGCCAGGCGCGGCTCGGGCGCCAGAAGCGTTTGAGCCAATGGGCAAAGCCCTTGATGTTGTAGCGCTTGACCAGCAGCGTACGCCCCGCCACCTCGACCTTGCCAACACTCGCCGCACCACCGGTCTTGTACAGATGCCCCTGATCGAGCAACGCGTCGGCCTGCGCCAATACCGGTAGCATGGCCGCTTCTTCTTCGCGACGAATCGCGCGCAATCCGAACGCCCCGCGCTGCACGCTGAACAGCGTGCATTCACGGCCGACCTTGATCAGAAAGTCTTTCAAGCGCCAGCTGCGAACCTTATTGACCTGTTTCTGCAAAGCCTCCAGCGGCAACGCGTGCTCGCCATTGCTCAGCAGGTAATACACCAGCAACTCTTCGGTGGACGGCTCAAGCGACTTGGGTAATTGGGCGAAAAACACCCCGAGGTTTTCCAGGACTTTCTGTCGGGACAACGGCTGACCAGCCTGTTCGACACGAATACCCGCACCATCGATCAAGAACAGCTGGCCGTCGTGGCGCAGCAGGTTGTCCAGGTGCAGGTCTTCCTGCCACAGGCCCTTACTGTGCAATTGACCGATGGCGGCCAGCGCCTCGGCCAACACTGCCGTTTGCTCGTCCGCCAGCGCCGGCAGTGCTTCGACCTGCTTCCAGGCGTCGCCGAGACTTTCTGCACCTTCGAGGAAATCGAACAGCAGCCAGCCACCCTCGCCGTCTTTCAAGCCATCGGCCAGCAACAACGGCGTGATCAACCCTTGAGCAGCGAGCAGGCGTACACCGTCCAGCTCACGCTGAAAATGCCTGGCAGCCTTGCTACCCACCAGCAGTTTGGCCAGCACCGGACGTCCGCGCCAAACAGCGGCGCCCACATAACGCTGGCCCGGCAGAACCCGCAGCAAGCTGAGCAGTTGCAACTGGGCCGGCCCTGCGGCATCCGCCAGCTCGATGCTCAATGGCAAGCCAGGCGTGCGACCAAGGTTTTTCAGTTCAGACAAACGCATCAAAGCGCATCTCCATAGCGCTGTTTGCGTTCATAAAGCTTGTTGGCCTTGCCCTCGAGCCACGCCAGCAACGATGCCTCTTCGCGCAGAATCTGGCGCAAGGGCTGCTGGAAGTAACCTTTAAGGAAACGCAACTTGTCGCGACGCGTCAGACCGATATCCAGTGCCGAGAAATACAACGCCGCCAGATCCTTGTTACGCCAGCGCCGGGTGATCGCCCGGCGGGTCTGGGCACGGTGCAAGTCGATTACCGAAAGCTTGAAGTCGTCGGCCGTCACCGGTTTGTCGGTGTGCAGCAGAAAGTGGCAGATGTAGCAGTCGCGGTGGTTGACCCCGGCGCGGTGCATCATGCCGGTCATGCGCGCTACTTCGGCGATCAGCGCGCGCTTGAGTTTTGGCTCCGGCGGCTGCTTGACCCAATCAATGCTGAAGTCTTCCAGGCTGACAGTCGGCGCCAGTTCTTCGGTGACGATAAACGAGTGCTGGTCCGCCGGGTTGCTGCCGCGCTCGCCGTAAGCAACGGCGGTCATGGTCGGCACACCGACTTCCTGCAAACGCTGGATAGCCCGCCACTCCTGGCCAGCACCGAGTACCGGCAGTTTCGCTGTGAGCAGATTCTTGCAGATCTCGCCCCAGCCAATGCCGCGGTGAATTTTCACAAAGAAGCCGTTCCCGGCCACTTCGGTGCGCAGGGTCCGACGAGCTTCGAGCTCACGGTACACCTCGCCCTTCAGGCCTTCGACTTCGGTGAACGCATCGCGCCCGGCCCAAAGGCTCTTGAACGGCTCGGCAAGAATCAACTTCATCAGTGCTGCTCCGCCAGAATCACATCCGCCGCGTGCTGCGGCATGCTGTAGAGATCGGCCGTGTCGGCGCAGGCCAGGCCATTACGGCTCCAGGCCGCACGTGCTGCGTCGTCGCTCAACATGGTCGTCAGGTACTGCGTGAGTTGCGCCTGTTCGAACGGTTCGTCGAGCACCAGGCCGCTATCGGCTTCGGCGATGTAGTGCGCGTAACCGCACACCGCACTGACCAGCACCGGCAAGCCCGCTACCAGCGCTTCAAGCAGTACCGTCCCGGTATTTTCGTTGTACGCCGGGTGGATCAACAGGTCGGCACCGAGCAGGAAACGCGGGATATCGCTGCGGCCCTTGAGGAACTGCACGTTATCGCCAAGCCCCAACGTGGCACTCTGTAGCTGGAATACTTTGGGGTCGTCCTGGCCAATTACAAACAGCCGGGTACGTTTACGCAGCTCCGCTGGCAACGCGGCCAGCGCCTTGAGGCTGCGATCGACACCTTTGGTCTTGAACCCGGACCCGATCTGCACCAGCAGCAAGTCATCGTCAGCCAGGGAAAATTCGCGACGGAACTCAGCGCGAATTTCGGCCGCATTGGCCGGCGCACGACGGTCCAGGGCAATCCCCGGTGGCAACAGGTGGAAGCGCTCAAGCGGCGTGTCGTAATGCTTTATGAACAGCGGCTGCTGGACTTCGGAAATCATCAACACTTCAGTTTTCGCATCTTTGGCGAACACCGCGCGCTCGTACTCGGCGAAGTGCCGGTAGCGACCCCAGCGCCGGTAGAGAGCATTGCGCAGGGTCTGCGCCTTGTCCTCGAAACAACCATCCGCAGCGTAGTAGACGTCGAGCCCCGGCATTTTGTTAAAGCCGATCAGCCGGTCCACCGGACGCTTAGCCAGATCGGCTTCCATCCAGGCACTCAGTTTTTCGTTGCGGCGATGGTTGAAGATCGCCTTGACCGGCGCTACCAGCACTTCGAAACCCGGCGGCACATCGCCTTCCCAGATCAGCGTGTAGACGCGGATCTGATGCCCGCGCTGCTGACATTCCAGGGCGATGCGCATGAAATCGCGCTGCAATCCGCCAAACGGGAAATATTTGTAAAGGACAAAAGCCAATTGCATCAGCGCAGCTCCTCAGCCAGCAGCGGCGGCTGCAAAAGCGTGCTTAAACGGCTCGCGACACGCTCGGGGTTCAGGCGAGTGAAGCACAATGGCCACTCGCGCTTGAGATCAAATCGACGCTGATCTTCAGCGGTCGGTTGGTAAGAACATTTCTTTTGCATGCATGGCGCACACGGGAAGTCGCTCGCCAGGTGCACCTGGCTTTTGCCATAGGCACCGGTCAGGCCCGGATTGGTCGGGCCGAACAACGATATCGTCGGCACGTCCAGCGCAGCGGCCAGATGACCGAGACCGGTGTCTACCGCCACGCAGGCTTGCGCACCGGCCAGCACTTTGGCGACGCCGGCCAGGTTCAATTTGGGCAGCACTTCGGCATTGCGCAGCCCCTTGGCGATGCGCTCGGCCCGGGCCTTTTCGACCGGGTTGCCCCATGGGAGTTTCACCGCCATGCCGAGGTGGCCCATGCGTTCGGCCAACTCACGCCAATAAGCTTCCGGCCAGTGCTTGGTGTCCCACGTAGTGCCGTGCAGAAACAGCACGTAAGGATTCTTGCGCGGCAGCTCAACCAACCGCTCGACGTTCAGGCCATAGTCGCCCAACCCTTGCGGCAGGTCGTAACCCAGCGCCACCGCGAACAACTGACGCAGTCGTTCCACGGCGTGTTGCCCACGGGCTACCGCCAGACGTCGGGAATAAAACCGCGCGGCGATGGGCTCACGGGCCGAATTCTTGTCCAGCCCGGCTATCGGCGCGCGGACGTAGCGGGTCAGCCAGGCGCTTTTGAGCAGGCCCTGGGCATCGATCACCAGATCGTATTTGGTGGCACGAACGCTTTGCTTGAAGCGTTTCCACTCGCCGCTTTTGATGGTTTGCCAGAGGTTCTTGCGCCAGCGACGGATCGCCACCGGAATCACCTTGCCGACAGCCGGGTGCCAGCTCGGGATCTCGGCGAAGCCTTCTTCCACCACCCAGTCGAACTTGATGCCCGGGATCGCCCGTGCTGCGTCGGTCAACGCCGGCAACGCATGAATCACATCGCCCAGCGAGGAAGTCTTGATCAACAGTACCCGCAACTTAACGGACCTCGACCGGAGCGCCTTGCAGGCGTTCTAACGCTTCGTTCACCGGTTGCGGCGTGAGCTGACGCAAGCAGTTGTAATGACCGAAACGGCAGGTGCGATCGAAACACGGGCTGCATTCGATACCCAGACGAACGATCTCGACCTTCTCGGCCAGCGGCGGCGTGAAGCCCGGCGACGTCGAGCCGTAGACCGCTACCAACGGGCGGTTCAGCGCTGCCGCGACGTGCATCAGGCCAGAGTCGTTGGACACCACTGAATCGGCGCACGACAGCAAGTCGATGGCCTCGGCCAGCGAAGTACCGCCGCTGAGGTTCACCGACTCTTCACGCAGGCCCGGAATCAGTCGCGAGCGAATGTCTTCGCCGACCGCGTGATCGTTCTTCGAACCGAACAGCCAGACTTGCCAGCCCTCGCGGATTTTCGCTTCGGCGACCTTGGCGTAGTGCTCGGAGGGCCAACGCTTGGACTCGCCGAACTCGGCACCCGGGCACAGCGCCAGCACCGGACGATCAAGGGCCAGATCGAACTTGGCCAGCGCAGCGTCGCGGCTGCTCGGGTCGATTTGCAGGCTGGGGCGCGGATACGGCTTGGGCAACTCGGCGCCCGGCTCATAGGCGAGCGCCATGAAGCGCTCGATCATCAGCGGGTAACGCTCTTTATCGAGGGTGCGCACGTCATTGAGCAGGCCGTAACGGAACTCGCCACGCCAACCGGTGCGTTTCGGGATGCCGGCAAAGAACGGCACCAGTGCCGATTTCAGCGAGTTGGGCAGCAGAATCGCCTGATCGTACTGGCCGGCCAGGGACTTGCCGATCCGCCGCCGCGTTGCCAGCTCCAGCACGCCGTGGCCGAGCGGAAAGCTCAAGGCCTGGCGGACTTCGGGCATACGCTCAAGGATCGGCCGACTCCACTCGGGGGCCAGCACGTCGATTTCGCACTGAGGATGACGCTGTTTCAGACACTGAAAGAGTGTCTGCGCCATCACCATGTCACCGACCCAACTGGGCCCAACGATCAGAATTTTCATAGTTATCCACAAACGAGCGGGGAGGCATGACCAGTCTTCCTGGCGGCCTCCCCGTCTTATTTATCCAGGCTTGATGTGAGCAGTGTACGCCACTCGGTCATCCTGCATTTTCTGCTCCTTGCCTGATCTCGTCCTTTTAGCTCAAGCCAAGCCCGGCCCAAATCCGTAATACCTCTCGACGCTCGGCCACAAACTGGTCCCCCGCAATCACCCCGGCCTCATTCTGCAGGGCCTGGCGATGAGCCGCCGCGCGGTAGGTTTTATAGGCCTCACGCAGCAGGCTGGCGTCTTCGGCGGGCACCAACCCGACCTCCTCCAGACCTTCCAGGATGCGGATGTTATCCGTATAGCGGAGCAGCGAAGGGTGCGTGTCAGACCATGCCAAGGCGGCGTATTGCACCATAAATTCAATATCGACGATACCACCGGCGTCCTGCTTGAGGTCGAACGGCGCAGTGGCTTCGAAGGCGTTTGGCGCGGTCCCGGCAGCAGTGCCCTTGCTCCCCAGGTTGTCGCGCATCTTGGCGCGCATCTCACTGACTTCCTGGCGCAGCTTGGGTAAGTCGCGTGCCCGGCCCAGAACCTTCGCCCGGACTTTCTCGAAGGCCTGGCCGACATCCTGACTGCCGACCAGCACCCGCGCCCGCACCAGTGCCTGATGCTCCCAGGTCCAGGCTTCGTTTTCCTGATACCGCTCGAACGCCCCCAACGAACTGACCAACAGCCCCGACGCGCCGGAAGGGCGCAGGCGCATATCGACTTCGTACAACTGGCCGGAGTTGGTCTGGGTGGTCAGCAAATGGATGATCCGCTGCCCCAGCCGGGTGAAGAACTGCGCGCCGTCGATCGGTTTCGCACCGTCGGTTTCTGCTTGCGGATCACCATCGTGGATGAACACCAGGTCGAGGTCCGAACCGTGCCCCAGCTCCAGACCGCCGACCTTGCCGTAACCGACAATAACGAACCCCGGGTCGCACAAAGTTCCGTCGGAACGCTGCGGCGAGCCGTACTTGGCGACTGTCTGACGCCAGGCCAGGGCCAGCACTTGCTCCAGAATGGCTTCGGCGAGCCAGGTCAGGTAGTCGCTGACTTTCATCAGTGGCAGGCTGCCGGCGATTTCCGAGGCCGCCACCCGCAGGCGGTGCGCCAGCTTGAAGTGCCGCAAGGCTTCCATCTGTTGTTCGAGATCATCCTCGGGAATCCGCGTCAGCCGCTCGCGCAATTCGGCGGCCAGCTCCGGTGCCAACGGTGGCTTGAACAGCCGCCCTTCGTTGAGCAATTCGTCGAGCAGCAGCGGGAAGCGAGTGATCTGCTCGGCAATCCATGGACTGGCCGCGCACAAGGTCAACAGGCGTCGCAGTGCGCCGGGATTTTCGGTGAGCAACACCAAATAAGCCGAGCGCCGCGCGACCGCTTCAACCAGCGGTAACACGCGTTCCAGCACCAGGTCCGGGCTGGCGTGTTCCACCGCTTGCGCCAGCAAACGCGGAATAAAGGCATCGAGCCGTTCGCGCCCCAGACGTTGCATCGCCCGCAATTGCGGACTGCTGCGCAGGCTGGCAAGCGTTTTCAGGGCTTTGGGCGCGTCGACAAAACCACCCTCTTCCAACTGACGGCAAGCGGCCTCTTCATCCTGGGCTTCCTCCCAGAGCGGCAACCATTCACCGCCGACCACCACTTCGCTCTCCTCGCCGTCCTCTTCATCCGGGTCAGCGATCACTTGACGGAAGTGCCAGTCGACCCGGCCGCGCCAGTACATCAGTTGTTCATGGAACGCTGTCCAGTTGGCAAAACCCAACATAAAGGCAATGCGCGCCTGATCCCGCTCATCATGCGGGAGCATTTGCGTCTGCCGGTCGGCAATCGCCTGGATCGCGTGCTCGGTGTAGCGCAGGAATTCGTAACCTTCGCGCAGCTCGCTGATCACCGCCGGCGGCAGGTAACCTTGCCCTTCCAGCGTGCTGAGTACTTTTAATAGAGGACGCTGCTGCAAACTCAGGTCACGACCGCCGTGAATCAGCTGGAAGGCCTGGGCGATAAATTCAACTTCGCGGATACCGCCGGAGCCGAGCTTGATGTTGTCGGCCATGCCTTTGCGCCGGACTTCCTGCTGAATCAGCTGCTTCATGGTGCGCAGCGCTTCGATGGCCGAGAAATCCAGATATCGCCGGTAAACGAACGGCCGCAGCATGTCGAGCAGTTGCGCGCCCGCTGCCTGATCACCGGCCACCACCCGCGCCTTGATCATTGCGTAACGCTCCCAGTCACGCCCCTGGTCCTGGTAGTACTGCTCCAGTGCGTTGAAGCTGAGCACCAGCGCACCGGATGAACCGTACGGCCGCAAGCGCATATCGACACGGAAGACAAAACCGTCGACGGTCATCGGGTCCAGCGCCTTGATCAACCGCTGGCCCAGACGAATGAAAAACTCCTGGTTATCCAATGGACGCTTTACGCCGACCGTCTCGCCGCCTTCGGGGTAGGCGAAAATCAAATCGATGTCCGACGACAGGTTGAGCTCCACTGCGCCAAGCTTGCCCATTCCGAGAATGACCATTTGCTGCGGCTCGCCACTGCGCCGCCCAGTGGGCGTACCGAACTGTTGGCAATGGCGCTGATACAACCATTGATAAGCCTGATCGATGCTCGCATCGGCCATGTCCGAGAGGTCACGGCAGGTCTGGATCAGATCGGCCTGGCGGGTCAGGTCGCGCCAGATGATTCGTACTTGCTGACGGTTGCGCTGACGGCGCAATACGCGGCCCAACTCATCGTCGGTGGTAGCCGTCTGCACAGCAGCGGCGATCTGTGCGCACAATTCACCGGCGGTGAAACTTCGGTCGAGTTCGCCGGACTGCACAAGCTCAAGCAACATCAAAGGGTCACGCAGGCTCTGTTCAATGACGAAATCGCTGGCCGCTGTCACTCGGGCAAACGCTGCCCAGCGCTCTGGCGACCAGGTCGGCAGGCCATGATCATCGTCAAACAGGGCAACAGCGGCACGGAACGACTGCTCGGCGCGGCTGGCAAGCGGAAGAAGAATGGCCGGCAGTTCGGCAAGCGAAGGAAGGCTCATGGTCTATCCTTGATCGGCGTAGAAAGGGCCGTCTGTAGTGAATGAGTGAAATACACTACGCAAAGGACTGTCGAACAAAAGTTAGAAATAGCTGAAATTTCGGTTTTTTTGGCAGCGAGCATCAAACTTCCACCTATCTCGGTTAGCTAAAGACCAACAGTAACGATTATTCTCACAACGCAGCAGGAGGCCACACGCCCGTCTTCTGTAGTTTTACTACTCGTATATACATCCGAAAGGCTGAAATGGCCGACGATTTGTAGTAAAACTACACGCCGCCGAATCAACCTCCGGCATTCCAAGAATTTATAACGTCTGCCCACAAGGCCAGTCGCTAACTCAGGCAACCGATTCTGGAAGCCTTTCCGCCCTGGAGCAAGCCATGCAAGACCTCGATCCCGTCGAAACCCAGGAATGGCTGGACGCCCTGGAATCGGTTCTCGACAAAGAAGGCGAAGACCGTGCTCACTATCTGATGACCCGTATGGGCGAACTCGCAACCCGTAGCGGTTCGCAATTGCCTTACGCCATCACCACGCCATACCGCAACACCATTCCCGTTACCCACGAAGCACGCATGCCTGGCGACCTGTTCATGGAACGCCGCATTCGCTCGCTGGTACGCTGGAACGCGATGGCCATGGTGATGCGTACGAACCTGAAAGATTCTGACCTGGGCGGTCACATCTCCAGCTTCGCCTCCAGCGCAACCCTGTACGACATTGGCTTCAACTATTTCTTCCAGGCCCCGACCGACGAACACGGCGGCGACCTGATCTACTTCCAGGGCCACACCTCGCCAGGCGTTTACGCCCGTGCATTCATGGAAGGCCGCATCACCGAAGACCAGATGAACAACTTCCGCCAGGAAGTCGATGGCAACGGTCTGTCGTCCTACCCGCACCCTTGGCTGATGCCTGATTTCTGGCAGTTCCCGACAGTATCGATGGGGCTGGGCCCGATCCAGGCGATCTACCAGGCACGCTTCATGAAGTACCTGGAAGCCCGCGGCTTCATCCCTGAAGGCAAGCAAAAAGTCTGGTGCTTCCTGGGCGACGGCGAGTGCGACGAGCCGGAATCCCTGGGTGCAATCTCGCTGGCTGGCCGCGAGAAGCTCGACAACCTGATCTTCGTCATCAACTGCAACTTGCAGCGCCTCGACGGCCCGGTTCGCGGCAACGGCAAGATCATCCAGGAACTCGAAGGTGTGTTCCGCGGTGCTCAGTGGAACGTGACCAAAGTCATCTGGGGCCGTTTCTGGGACCCACTGTTGGCCAAAGACGTCGACGGTATCCTGCAACGCCGGATGGACGAAGTCATCGACGGCGAGTACCAGAACTACAAAGCCAAAGACGGCGCATTCGTGCGTGAACACTTCTTCAACTCGCCAGAACTCAAGGCGATGGTTGCCGATCTGTCCGACGACGAGATCTGGAAGCTCAACCGTGGCGGCCACGACCCGTACAAGGTCTACGCGGCGTACCACGAAGCGGTCAACCACAAAGAACAACCGACCGTCATCCTGGCCAAGACCATCAAAGGTTATGGCACCGGTGCCGGCGAAGCGAAAAACACCGCGCACAACACCAAGAAAGTCGATGTCGACAGCCTGAAGTTGTTCCGTGACCGCTTCGACATTCCGGTCAAAGACGAAGAACTGGAAAACCTGCCATTCTTCAAACCGGAGCCAAACAGCGCCGAAGCCCGCTACCTGAGCGAGCGCCGCACTGCACTGGGCGGTTTCGTGCCACAGCGCCGCGCGCAGAGCTTCAGCGTGCCGACGCCATCGCTCGATACCCTCAAGGCGATCCTCGACGGCTCGGGCGACCGTGAAATTTCCACCACCATGGCCTTCGTGCGGATCCTCGCGCAGCTGGTCAAGGACAAGGACATCGGCCCGCGCATCGTCCCAATTATCCCGGACGAAGCCCGTACCTTCGGTATGGAAGGCATGTTCCGTCAGTTGGGCATCTACTCGTCCGTCGGCCAGCTCTACGAGCCAGTCGATAAAGACCAGGTGATGTTCTACAAGGAAGACAAGAAGGGCCAGATCCTCGAAGAAGGCATCAACGAAGCAGGCGCCATGAGTTCCTTCATCGCCGCCGGTACTTCGTACTCCAGCCACAACCAGCCGATGCTGCCGTTCTACATCTTCTACTCGATGTTCGGCTTCCAGCGTATCGGCGACCTGGCCTGGGCCGCTGGCGACAGCCGTACCCGTGGTTTCCTGATCGGCGGCACCGCCGGCCGGACTACCCTGAACGGCGAAGGCCTGCAACACGAAGACGGTCACAGCCACATTCTGGCCGCTACCATCCCGAACTGCCGCACCTTTGATCCAACCTACGGCTACGAGCTGGCGGTGATCATCCAGGACGGCATGAAGAAGATGACCGAAGAGCAGCAGGACGTTTTCTACTACATCACCGTGATGAACGAGTCCTACCAGCAGCCAGCCATGCCGGCCGGCGTGGAAGAAGGCATCATCAAGGGCATGTACCTGCTCGAAGAAGATACCCGCGAAGCGGCGCACCACGTTCAGCTGATGGGCTCCGGCACCATCCTGCGTGAAGTCCGTGAAGCGGCGAAGATTCTGCGTGAAGAGTTCAACGTCGGCGCTGACGTGTGGAGCGTTACCAGCTTCAACGAACTGCGTCGTGATGGCCTGGCCGTAGAGCGCACCAATCGTCTGCACCCTGGCCAGAAGCCTAAGCTGAGCTACGTCGAAGAGTGCCTGAACGGCCGTCAAGGTCCGGTCATCGCCTCTACCGACTACATGAAGCTGTTCGCCGAGCAGATCCGTCAGTGGGTTCCGTCCAAGGAATTCAAAGTGCTGGGCACCGACGGTTTCGGCCGCAGCGACAGCCGCAAGAAACTGCGTCATTTCTTCGAAGTCGACCGTCATTTCGTGGTGTTGGCAGCCCTTGAAGCGCTGGCTGACCGTGGTGACATCGAACCTAAGGTGGTGGCTGAAGCCATCGTCAAGTTCGGTATCAACCCGGAAAAACGCAACCCACTGGACTGCTGAGGAGAGACTCTGTGAGCGAACTCATTCGCGTACCTGACATCGGCAGCGGTGAAGGTGAAGTAATTGAATTGCTGGTCAAGGTCGGTGATCGCATCGAAGCTGACCAGAGCCTGCTGACACTTGAGTCGGACAAGGCGAGCATGGAGATTCCGGCCCCCAAGGCCGGCGTCATCAAGAGCCTGAAAGTGAAGCTGGGCGATCGCCTGAAAGAAGGCGACGAGCTGATGGAACTGGAAGTCGAGGGTGCCGCTGCGGCACCTCAGGCGACCGCTGCTCCTGCACCTGCCGCCGCTGCAGCACCTGCTGCAGCACCTGCTGCTGCACCGGCACCGCAAGCTGCTCCAGCGCCAGCCGCTGCGCCCGCTGCTGCCACCGTTCAGGACATTCACGTCCCGGACATCGGCTCGTCGG
This sequence comes from Pseudomonas sp. CVAP#3, assembly GCF_018986375.1. Lineage (NCBI taxonomy): Bacteria > Pseudomonadati > Pseudomonadota > Gammaproteobacteria > Pseudomonadales > Pseudomonadaceae > Pseudomonas > Pseudomonas sp. CVAP#3. The sequence continues at coordinate 57,257 of NZ_JAHMSC010000026.1, read as the reverse complement.
GCAAGGCCAAGATCATCGAAGTACTGGTCAAGGTTGGCGACACCGTTGAGGCTGATCAATCGCTGATCACCCTGGAGTCTGACAAGGCCAGCATGGAAATCCCTTCGCCGGCTGCCGGCGTAGTGGAAAGCATCGCGGTCAAGCTCGAAGACGAAGTCGGCACTGGCGACTTTATCCTCAAGCTGAAAGTGGCAGGCGCTGCGGCACCTGCTGCGCCAGCACCAGCTGCCGCTGCCCCGGCTCAAGCCGCTGCGCCTGCCGCTGCTGCACCTGCTGCGCCTGTTGCAAAAACCGAGGCCGCTCCGGCGCCGGTATCTGCTCCAGCGCCAAGCGGTGCCAAGGTTCACGCAGGTCCTGCGGTGCGCCAACTGGCCCGTGAATTCGGCGTCGAGCTGAACGCGGTGAGCCCAAGTGGCCCACACGGTCGTGTGCTCAAGGAAGACGTGCAGGTTTACGTCAAAGCCATGATGCAGAAGGCCAAAGAAGCTCCAGCTCCAGCCGCAGGCGCAACCGGCGGTGCCGGTATTCCGCCGATTCCGGTCGTGGACTTCAGCCGCTTCGGTGAAATCGAAGAAGTGCCGATGACCCGCCTGATGCAGGCTGGCGCCGCCAACCTGCACCGCAGCTGGCTGAACGTGCCTCACGTGACCCAGTTCGATTCGGCTGATATCACTGAGCTGGAAGCTTTCCGTGTCGCACAGAAAGCCGTGGCCGAGAAGGCTGGCGTCAAGCTGACCGTACTGCCACTGCTGCTCAAGTCCTGCGCGCACCTGCTCAAGGAGCTGCCGGACTTCAACAGCTCGCTGGCGCCAAGCGGCAAAGCGATCATCCGCAAGAAATACGTGAACATCGGCTTCGCCGTCGACACCCCTGAAGGCCTGCTGGTACCGGTCATCAAGAACGTCGACCAGAAGAGCCTGCTGCAGCTTGCGGCTGAGGCAGCTTCCCTGGCTGAAAAAGCCCGGACCAAGAAGCTCTCGGCTGACGAGATGCAAGGTGCCTGCTTCACGATTTCCAGCCTCGGGCACATTGGCGGCACCGGCTTCACGCCGATCGTCAACGCGCCAGAAGTGGCGATCCTCGGTGTTTCCAAGGCAACCATCCAGCCAGTCTGGGACGGTAAAGCCTTCCAGCCGAAACTGATGCTGCCACTGTCGCTGTCCTACGATCACCGTGTGATCAACGGCGCTGCTGCTGCACGCTTCACCAAGCGTCTGAGCGACCTGCTGGGCGACATCCGCACCATTCTGCTGTAAGACCGAGCGGCCCTCCTTCACCGGAGGGCCACTCGCGCTCCACGTTTTCCGAGCGCCACGCTCGTACCTCAACCCCGCCAATTTGGCGGGGCTTTTTTTGCCCGGAAAACAGCCGCCACTTAAGCATGCGTCAACGTTCGATCAAGCGTTGTATATATTCCTACCGCCGATAGCAGTCGAGACTACTTTCGTGGCTTATTCAGACCACAGCCAAAGTCCACTTACCTATCAATATTTATCACCCAACGAACAATAGGATAGTGCCAACAAAGCACACTGACTGCTTTCACAACACACTGTAACTTTCACCGCTACATTTCGAACGGATTCGAAAATGTTTAAACCGACTGTCGGCCCGATTATTGGCCATACCACAACTAACCATGTGCGCATTTTTTTACGCGGCGATATAGAAAACAATGCCCCGGCCTTTGCGGGGATACGTTATCGCCGCGCCGGTGATACTCACTGGCCCACCGGTCAGTTTGTTGCGTTAACAGCACTTCGCGACCTGTCCGACGTTATTGCGCTCAACAACCTCGACGCCGATACCGCCTATGAGTACCAGGCCGGCTGGTTCAGTACCATGAGCCCGGTACACACCGTGGAAACGGTGCAAGAGCTACTCCTGCAATGGCCGAAAGAGATCTACCACTTTCGCACCGCCTCAAGCAAAACCACTGCAGCACGCGGCTATATCGTTGGCTCATGCCGCTACCTGCGCATGACCGCGGGCGAGCCGTCGGCACCCGCCAAGGGCGACCGGATTTTTGCCGCTATCGGCGCCCTGGCTGAAACAGCATCGCCACCGATCAGCGCCTTGTTGATGACGGGTGACCAGGTTTATCTGGATGACCTGAACATAATCGCCCCCGACCGGGAGTACACGGACATTCTCGGCAAGTATCGAGCCGCTTTTTCCCAGCCACATATAAAGAAGGTAATGGCATCCCTTCCGACTTACATGATCCTCGATGACCACGAAATAGAAGACAACTGGCCCGCCAACGAAAGCGCAGACGACAAACTCCTCTACACCAACGCAATGGCCGCGTATGAGTTATATCAGGCCAGTCATAGCCCTGTTCATGAGTTACTGCCCAATGGGCAACCCAGCCGCGCACTAAAACATTACTGGTATCAGTTTTCCGAAGGGGATATCGAATGGTTCGTGACCGACAGTCGAACCCGACGCACGCTCGCGGCCGATGACCGACGTATCCTCGATGCGGAGCAGGAACAAGCCTTGTTCAAATGGCTGATCAACAGCCCGGCACGGGTCAAATTCGTGGTCACCAGCGTGATGCTCTACCCCGATCGCAAGCACTATGGCGACGACGCCTGGCAAGCCTTTCCCGAGCAGCGCCTGCGTCTGCTGGAAACCATCCGGACCCACAAGATCAAGAACGTCATCGTCGTTTCCGGTGATGTTCATGGTTCGCTCACCAGCCGCCTGAGTCACAGCGAAGACCCGGACTTCGAGGTTCACACCATCGTCTCGTCGCCTCTGTGCAACAGCGCACTGCTGCCCTACGCCAAAGCCTCGACCTTCGTACTCGACCAGCCACTGGTGCGGACTGCCGCGGGCGACTATCACCACCAACTGACCAGTAACGTGGTCAGCCAGGATAACTTTGCGCATCTAGTGGTCGACGCACAGCAGATTCGCGTCGGTTATCACGACCGGGAGGGCAACCCTCTGCAATCGACAAACATTAAATTGCGTTAAGCCTGGAAAAGATCGCAGCCTTCGGCAGCGCCTACAAGGCTGCGATCTTTTCGCTCTACTACATTACTTTCAGCCCCTCGCTGGAGAAAACCCCGCCCTCGCCGATACAGTCTTATAGCACTTAGCCTTCATCCTTACTTGTCAGTCAGTGCAGCATGATGCAACCTTGCCGCAGGCAACAGTAAAGAGGGCGCGAGCCCGGCGCGATCAGCATTTTCGAAGCGAGTTTCTTCCATGAAAAGCCATCCCGATGCCGCCAGCCGTATGGTGGCCGAGGTAGTGACGCAGTTGCCCGTGCCCTCGCGGCTCGGCATGCTGCGTTTCGAACGGCTGAATGAACCAAGCTGGGCGCTGCTGTTCCTTGACCCAAACTGCGAACGCCAGTTCGGTTTGCCCGCTGTCGAGCTGTGCGCTCTGGTCGGCTCACCCTATGCGAGCCTGATGGAGCCCGAAGCGCGCTATCAGTTGCACGATGCGATCCAGCAGCAATTGACCGCAAGCCCGCATTACCTGATCCGCTACACGCTTCACACCGCCCAAGGCTCCCTCAGCCTGCTCGAATTGGGCGAAGCCTATAAACAACACAATCGCCACCTGCTACGCGGCTATCTGCTGGTGGTCGACGGTTTGTTTACCGATGATCCGCTGCTACCGGTGCTGGACCTGGAAACCCAGAACTCGCGCCTGCAGATTGCCCTGGAACTGAACCAGCGCGCCCAGCAGGAACAACTGCTGCACCTGGATCGCGTTCGCGCCCAGCAAGACCTGATCCTGCTGCTCGCCCGCCAGCGCTACAGCACCGGCAACTCCTTGCAAGAAGCCGCCGAACTGATCACCCGCAGCGCCTGCGACATCTACGAAATCGACTGCGCGAGCCTGTGGAACCTCGAAGGCCAGATGCTGGTGCCGATTTCCGCCTACCACCGTGCCTCTCAAAAGTACTGGTTACCGGACGTGATTGACGCCAGCAACTTCCCCGATTATCTGGAAGCCCTGCATACCAGTCGTGCAATCGACGCCCACAATGCCATGCGTGACCCGCGTACCCGGGGCATGGCCGAGAGCCTGCGCCCGCGTGACATCAATGCCATGCTCGACGCCAGCATCCGTGTCGATGGTCAGGTAGTCGGCGTGCTGTGCCTGGAGCAAACCGGCATGACCCGCGCCTGGCAGTCGGACGAAATCGCCTTCGCCGGCGAGCTGGCCGACCAATTCGCCCAGGTCATCAACAACCACAACCGCCGCACTGCCACCAGCGCCCTGCACCTGTTCCAGCGCGCGGTCGAGCAAAGTGCCAACGCCTTTTTGCTGGTCAATTGCGACGGTGTGGTCGAGTACGTCAACCCGAGCTTCACCGCGATCACCCAGTACAGCACCGAAGAAGTCCACGGCCATCGGCTGTCGGAACTGCCGGCGCTGGAGAACCTCAGCGAATTGCTGTTCGACGCGCCCTCAAGCCTGGCCAAGAGCAACAGCTGGCAGGGCGAGTTCAAGAGCCGACGGAAAAACCTCGAACCCTACTGGGGCCAGTTGTCGATCTCCAAGGTCTACGGCGACAACCGTGAACTGACCCACTACATCGGCATCTACGAAGACATCACCCAGACCAAGCTCGCCCAGCAACGTATCGAGCGCCTGGCCTACACCGACAACCTGACCAACCTGGGCAACCGTCCGGCGTTCATCCGCAACCTCGACGAGCGTTTCGCCCGCGACAGCGACAGCCCGATCTGCCTGCTGCTGGTGGACATCGACAACTTCAAGCGGATCAATGACAGCCTCGGCCACCAGACCGGCGACAAACTGTTGATCAGCCTGGCCCGGCGACTGCGCAACAGCCTGAGCCCGAGCGGCAGCCTGGCGCGTTTCGCCAGTAACGAGTTCGCGGTGCTGCTCGACGACACCAGCCTTAAGGCCGGACAACAGATCGCCAGCCAATTGTTGATGACGCTGGATAAACCGATGTTCGTCGACAACCAGTTGATCAGCGTCACGGGTTCCGTGGGGCTGGCTTGCGCACCGCTGCACGGCCGCGATCCGCAAACCCTGATGCGTAACGCAGGGCTCGCGCTGCACAAGGCCAAGGCCAACGGCAAACATCAGGTCCAGGTGTTTACCGAAGCGCTGAACGCCGAGGCCAGCTACAAGCTGTTTGTGGAAAACAACCTGCGCCGCGCCCTGACCCAGAACGAGCTGGACGTGTTCTACCAGCCCAAGCTGTGCCTGCGCTCCGGGCGCTTGCTGGGGATGGAAGCGTTACTGCGCTGGAACCATCCGGAAAAGGGCATGATCCGCCCGGATCAGTTCATCAGCGTCGCCGAAGAAACCGGCCTGATCATTCCCATCGGCAAATGGATTGCCCGCCAGGCGTGTCGCATGAGCAAAGAGCTGACAGCCGCCGGGTTGGGCAATTTGCAGGTAGCGATCAACCTGTCGCCCAAGCAGTTTTCCGATCCGGACCTGGTGTCGTCGATTGCCAACATCCTCAAGGAAGAGCAACTGCCCGCGCGCTTGCTGGAGCTGGAGCTGACCGAAGGCCTGCTGCTGGAAGCCACCGAAGATACGCACTTGCAGCTCGACCAACTCAAGCGTCTGGGCCTGACCCTGGCCATGGACGACTTCGGCACCGGTTACTCATCGCTCAGCTACCTGAAAAAATTCCCGATCGACATCATCAAGATCGATCGCAGCTTCATCCATGAAATCCCGGACAACCAGGACGACATGGAAATCACCTCGGCCGTGATCGCCATGGCCCACAACCTCAAGCTCAAAGTGGTCGCCGAAGGCATCGAAACCGCCGAACAACTGGCGTTCCTCCGTCGCCACCGTTGCGACGTCGGCCAGGGCTACCTGTTCGACCGACCGATCCCGGGCTTTGATCTGATCGAGAAGCTGAAACGCTATCCGCGTGGCCCAATCGCCTGACAGCGCTGTAACACTCGGGCACACTGTGGGTCTTATTGCGTATATCGCTCATCCCAACCTGACTGAGAGGACTGATCATGGTTCTGCGCTCGGAAATCCTGGTGAACAAAAACGTGCTCCCGACTAAAGAACAAGCTCTGCCTGGCCGCGAAACCCCGATAAAAGTACCGGACGAACACTTCGTCAACGGCCATCCGCTGCTGGGTCCGTTTCCGGGCAATGTGGATTTCGCGATCTTCGGCCTGGGTTGCTTCTGGGGCGCCGAGCGGCGCTTCTGGCAGCGCGAAGGTGTGTACAGCACGTCGGTGGGTTACGCCGGTGGCTTCACACCGAACCCGACCTACGAAGAAGTCTGCTCGGGCCTGACCGGCCACAGCGAAGTCGTGCTCGTAGTCTACGAGCCGGAAAAGGTCAGCTACGAACAATTGCTGGCGATGTTCTGGGAACTGCACAACCCGACGCAGGGTATGCGCCAGGGCAACGACATCGGTACTCAGTACCGCTCGGTGATCTACGCCACCAACCCAAGCCAACTGGCAGCGGCCAAGGCCAGCAAGGAAGTGTTCCAGGCTGAACTGACCAAGGCCGGCCTCGGCACCATCACCACTGAAATCGAAGAAGCCCCGACGTTTTACTACGCCGAGGCCTATCACCAGCAATACCTGGCGAAGAACCCTGAAGGGTATTGCGGGATTGGCGGCACAGGCGTGACCTGCCCGATTTGATGGGTGAGCACGGTACCTGTGGCGAGGGAGCTTGCTCCCGCTGGGGCGCGAAGCGGCCCTAAAATCAGTGACAACGTTCTTTCAGATAGAACCTATATACCGATTTTACGACTGCTTCGCAGCCGAGCGGGAGCAAGCTCCCTCGCCACACATTACTCGGCGATCAACCAATCCATCTGCCACCCGCCCTGGGTCTGACCGAGTTTCTTCGACAGCCACGGCAGCAACTCGCGCAACTCTTCCTCTAGCCCCCACGGCGGATTGGCAATTGCCAGCCCGGAACCGTTCAGGCTGTTTGGCGTATCCAGCGGATGCACCAGCAACTCCACGCGCAGCAACTTCGGCGCACCGGTGCCCGCCAGGTCCTGGTAGAAACGACGCAACATGCGCTGGTCCTTCACCGGGTACCAGATCGCCGCCACGGTTTGACGCATCCGGCCAATCGCCTCTTTCAGCGACGCGGCACAACGCTGCATCTCGTCGAGTTTCTCGAACGGCGGATCAATCAGCATCAACCCACGCTTCTCCGGCACCGGCAACAGTGCCCGGGGCACGTGCCAGCCTTCGCCCAAGTGCACTTTGACCCGGCGATCGCCTTTCATGTTGTCCTTGAGCAGCAACCCGTCTTCCGGGTGTTTTTCGTTGAGCAACACCCGGTCCTGTGGGCGGGTCAAACGCCGCGCCAGCTCAGGCGAGCCAGGGTAGTAGCGCAACTCGCCATCCGGGTTCATCTCATGCAAGACGCGCATGTAGTCGGCGGTCAGCGGCGGCAGATCCTGCTCGCCCCACAAGCGTGCGATGCCTTCCAGGTATTCACCGGTACGGCTCGCCTGATCGCCCTGCAAGTCATACAGACCAATGCCGGCGTGGGTGTCGAGATAGGCAAACGGCTGCTCCTTGCGCGACATCAAGGCGATGAGGCGGGTCAAGGTCAGGTGTTTGAACACATCGGCGTGATTGCCGGCGTGGAAGGCGTGACGATAATTCATGGCTGCTCCTGCGAAGGAGGCGAAGTTTACCTTGTACCGCGTCCAGCGTCAGGGGGTCGCAGCTGAGCGGGCGGACAAACCACGATCATTGATGCGGGCCTGTAGAAGCAAGGCTGCCCGCGATCGAGTGCGAAGCGGTCGTAGACCCTTCCCTGATTATTACCAAGTGGACTGATCTTCGAGGCTGGCTTTATGAAGATCACTTTCCCAAGCCTCCAAAGCCAACGTATAAACATCTTGGAGAAAACCCCGAGGATCTTTCAATTCATACCACTCTCCCCGAGGCCAACTCGCAGCTTCTTCCTCATCAATTCCAAACAAACTCTGAAAATCATAGCTTTGGTCACTCAACTTTTCTGCCAGAGCTTCTATCAGTACAAATTTATGCCGATAGGACAAATAATTTAAATTCAGGCTGTACTTATTGATCAACACCGCCCTATCAGTCGCATTGTCAGGGTCATACACCTCAAGCTCTGCACCTAGGGTTTCTTCGCGATCATACACACCGAAAACGCCAATGAACCACATCAGCTCGGCCTCAAACTCTTCATTAAGAAAAGGATGGCGCAGCATCACTTAGCCTCTGTCGGGAAACCGGTATTGATGCTCGCTCCCACGTAAAGTGGGAGTGATCATTTAGACTCAAACAAACCCAGATCAAGCTTAGCCCAACACTCATAATAAAATTTCGAATCATTCGAAGTACGATCATGTCTAAAATCAAGAATCTGCTTATAAAGCGACTGAATTGCAGGATCATTGATATGCCGCATACTATCTAGCACAAGGCAAATTTCATAAAGCTCACCCTCTCGCTCCATATTCATACGCCTATAATCATCACGAGACATAATCCCAAGAAACCTAGAAAAATGAAAAGGCAACTCAGAACCACGTCTAAACATCCACAGAAAACGTCGCACAAGTAAATTTACGAAATAAGATCGAGCTAAACACGCAGGATCAGCAGCAAACGCCAACAATCCTTTAACACCAACTAACGCATTAACAGCAGCATCAAAACTCTCCGAGTCTCCAGCTTCGTCACTTTCATACAGTTCAATGACCGTATCCCCATAGGCCCACTCTTTAATCAGCTCCATGGTCAATTTTTGATCCGTCATTCTACCCACCATCCATTTTATTAAGAGTCAACTGCTTCAATCAGCTCAAGTAGCAGGCACCGTTCACGCAATTCTCTTCCCCATCATTCTGGTCACCAAGTCGACTGATCTTCGAGGCTGGCTTTTAGCAATTCATCTTTCCACTCATCACTCAGCACACTGTAAATGTCTTCAAAAAACGCTCGGGGATTTTCCATCACATCCCAGTAATCCGGAAATCGATTGGTGCTTTCGCAGTCATGCTCTAGCAATGCCTGAAAATCATATGATTCGTCTTGCAGTGCAGCCTCAAGCACAGCAACCAGTAAAAATTTATGCCTATAACTCAAATAATCGTAGCTTTCTACGATATATTTTTTCGTGAGTACTCTTCTATCAACAGAAAGATTAACGTTGTATTTTTCGAGTTCTAGACCAAGAGTGTGCTCCCGATCATAGATATCAAAATCACCGATAATTTCCCTCACCGTAGGCGCATATGGCACATCTAAAATTGGATCTTTAATCATTTAATTATCACCGGATGCGATGTAAAAGGTTTCTGAGTTCGCCCTTTACTAAACTTTGTTTCTGAACCATTCATATCCTCGATAAAAAGAGGATTTTCTTTGTCTTTTTTATTCGGCTTGTAACCTCGCCCAACATTTTTACTCTCCCTACGGACCACCCAGTATCCATTGACATCCTTTCCGGTAAACTGCGGAAGCCCTCGAACAACTCTTGTCATATCATCATTTAACGTATGCATATGTAAACTCCAGCTTTTATATTGCGAGCTCAAGTTCCCTCTTTTTTCTCTATGAGGAATTTTGGTTATGGGATCCGTACCATCTACCGAACGTTGTCGAATTACCGCATCAGGAACCTCGACACTATGCTTACCTATGGAATGCATTCCAGGGTACTCAGCCTCAAAACGCTCAACCCAACGCTTAGCAACCTCCTCCTTAAGAACTTCAATCCTCTCCCTCCGCTGCTCACCCGTCAGCTTCGGCAGTGGCGGCTCGCCCTCATCAACCTTAGCGCCACCCACATCATCCGGCGCCTTACAATCTGGCTTGTTCGGTGGCGGACATTTTCCGCTCAGCCCCAGCGGGTCAATCCACCCCGTCGGATTCGGGGTGTACTGGTAGCCGTTCAGCCCGCCCGCCAACTTGATCGGGTCGGGTGTCAGGTAGCGGCCGATGTCCGGATTGTAGTAGCGATGGCGGTTGTAGTGCAGGCCGCTTTCGGCATCGAAGTACTGCCCCTGAAAGCGTAACGGTTGCTCGAGTTGTTCTTCGCCGAAGTGCTTCAGGCTGGCGAGTTTGCCGTAGGCCTTGTAGGTCGCCGACCAGACGATTTCGCCACCGTAATCCGTCAGCTCCTGCGGGGTGCCGAGGTGGTCGAGTTGGTAGTAGAACGGACAGGCCTTGCGCGGACCGAAGCCGTCGAGCATGGCCAGGGGGCGGAAGCTGCCGGGTTCGTAGAGGTAGCTGCGGTAGTGTTCTTTGCCGCGTTCGGCGACGAGGTTGTCGCCTTGCCAGAAGAACTCGGTGGTGTGGTCGTCGACGGTTTTGGCGATGCGCCGGCCGAAGGCGTCGTAGCGATAGGTCGCGCTGTTACCATCGGGCAGCATGACGCCGATCAACCGGTGCTGGCAGTCGTAGCGGTATTCGGTGACGAGTTTTTGTGCAGTGCCGCGGCGCTCAAAGATCAGGTTGCCGAAGGCGTCGTAGTCGTAATGGCGGTCGCCTTGCAGCAGCAGGCGGTTGCCTTTGATCGTCGCCAGGCCTGGGCGATCGTGCATTTGCAGGTTGCCGGCCGGGTCGTGTTCAAAGCTTTGCGCCGGTTCGCCGCGGGCATGGCGTACGCGGGTCAGGCGGTTGAGCGCGTCGTAGTAATAGCTGCGCTGACCGTGGCGACTGTCAGCGATGGCAGCCAGGTTGCCATTGACCCCATAGCTGTAGTGGCGCATGTACAGCGGTCGGTCTGACTGGTTGACCGCGTGGGATTGCAACCGGCCCTGTTCGTCATGGTGGTACTGGCTAAGCAGTTGGCCTTGCTGGCGTTGTTGCTCACGCCCTGCGTTAAAGACGTGCGTGGTCAGCCGTGTGCCGTTGAGGTCGATAGCGGTGAGCGCGCCGCCCTTGACGTGGTGATAATCGAGTGTGCTGTTGTCCGGCAAGCGCAGGCGATTGAGCTGGCCGCAGGCGTCGTAGCCATAACGCAAGGTGCCCCAACCCTGATGTTCGGTGATCAGGCGGTCCTGCTGGTCGTACTCGAACTCCAACGGGTGGTCGTGACCGTCATCGACGCTGACCAGTCGGCCAAGACCGTCGTAGCAATACTCGACGTTGACGCCATCGGGCAGCGTCTTGAGCAGCAGTCGTCCTGCCGAGTCCCGCTGATAGGTGGTGATCAGCGTTGAGCCGTCATCGCCGAACTCGGTTTTCTCCAGCAGATGGCCGTTGAGGTCGTAGGCATAGGCGGTGCGGCGGCCGTCGAAACCGGTTTCCTGTCGGATCAGGCCATTGGGCGTGTAGTCCAGCTGGTACTTTTCGCCGGATTCGTTCTCGATTTCTGTCAGCAACAACAGCGCGTTGTCGTAGCGATAACGCAGTTGCGTGCCGTCGGCATTAATTCGACGGCTGACCAGGTGCAGGTCGTCGGCGTATTCATAGCGCGTGACCTGGCCCTGCTCATCGCGTTCGGCGATGATTTTTCCGTAGGCGTTGTAGCTGAAGGCGCGACTGGCACCGGTGGGAAGTGTTGTCTGAATCAGCCTTCCGACGGCATCCCATTGGTAGTGGGTGACGGCACCGTGTTCGTCCTGCCGGGTAATCTGCCGCCCCAAGGCATCATAGGAAAACCGACGCTGGCCGCCGTCTGGCAACGTTTCTTCGAGCAATTGACCCAAGTCGTTCCAGACGAACATATGCCGACTGGTGTCCGGATAACGAATCGACTGCAGCCGCCCCCGAGGGTCGTAGAGGTAATGCGTGACATGCCCATCGGGATCGGTCGATTCAGTGACATCACCCTGAGCATTGCGCCGATACATCCACACGGCTTTACCGCGATACCGCGCATGCAGGAAACCGTCGCGGTATTCGTAGGCCGTCGGTTCGTCTTCCGGTGGAATCAGCGCGACAAGCCGTCCAACCTCGTCGTAACGGTACTCAGTGACGGCCCCCAGCGGATCCTGCTCGGCAATCAGCCGACCTTTGTCATCGTAGGCCTTGAGATGTTCACCACCTTCCTGGTCGACCTTGCGCACTAGCCGCGCCCGATCGTCATGGACGTAAACCTCTTCGCTGCCGTCGATATTCAGGACGGTGACACCGCCCTGGTCATCCCAGACGTACTGCGCATCCATCTGCGAAAACGACGCCCAGTGGCGAATGCATCTGGCAGCCTTGCCGGACCTTTCCCACTCCCAGAAAAAGCTCGCGCCACCGGCCAATTGCCGCTGCAAAATGACGTGCTGATCGTCGTAGTCGTAGCGCTCGCTTTCGCCTGCGGCGTTGGTCGCTTCGATCAGTTGATCGCGTTCGTCGTAGCGATAATTGACCAGCGTCTGCTCGGTGTGCCACGCCTCGTCGAGGGTTGGAGCCGGGACAAAACGCTGGTAATCGACGGCGATCAAATGTCTGCGGTCATAGCGCAACAGCAAGGCGCGGCCCACGCCGTTATCGAGGCGCTTGATGCGCTCCTGACGGTCGCGGGTGATGCGCAATCGGTTGTTGTAAGCGTCGCTGACGGTCGTCAGCCGGCCGTTATGAAAGTGATAAAAACGCGCGTCGTCGCCGGCCTGGGCAAGGATCAGTTCCTCGGGCTCATCGCCCAGATAAATCGCCGCCCGCGACAGACTGTTGTGGATCGCCGGGCGCTCGACGTTCGGTAACGGCAATGCCGTACGACGGTTTTCGTGGTCGATCCAGACGACGTTGTCGCCGTCGATTTCCAGGCGGTGCGCCAGCGAATGGCTCCAGCCAAAGCCCAGTCCGCTATCGATCTCGGCGGCGCTGGTGCGATAGAGCCGGGTGAAGTCGAACGGCAGAATCCCGTCCAGCGAACCATCGACCAGGGTCAGCAGTTCTTCGCCAGTGACCATCGACACCGGGCACTTGTTGGTAGCGGTTTTATCTGCCGAATCGGCGCTGTCGCCGTTGGGGTTTTTCGCCTGCGCCGGGACGTCGACGTGAGGTTCGTGTTTATTCAGCGTGGAGTTCTTGCGGCCATTCCAGCGCAGTTGCATCCGACCTTTTTTCAGACCCGCCGCGATACCTCGTGCGGCGATTTTTTTGTAGCGGTCGACATAGCCCATGAAGTTGTTGATGATCGTGATCATCGACCTCACGAAGCCCATGGCGGCCTGAAAAATCTGCGGGCCGTACTTGGCCAGGCGCACCGTCAACCAGGCAACTCCGATGCCGACCACGCTCAGCACCAGGCCAATCAGCAGGTCGATGATCAAACCAACCACCACCTTGGAAATGGCCTCGGCCGAGGCACCGGCCAGTTGCGTCGGCGGCAACATTTCCAGCCACAGTGCTGCGGTGCGCATCAACAAACACAGCGCCGCCTCGTCACTGGCCAGCAACATGGCTTTTTCCATCAAGTCCGGAGCACTTTCGGCCAGCCTGACAAGTTGCCCGGCGCTGTCCCCAAGCTTTTCGGCAAAGGCTTCGGGATCCTTCAGGATCTCGCTCAGCTCGCCAATACCATCCCAAACACCCTGAATCGCCGCCCAGCTTCCCGCGAGCATTCCATTGCCCACCGCCGCCAGCGATGCCGACGCCGACTGCTGCGACCACTGCGGCTTAAAGCCTTTCCACTCGTTGCGCAGCCAGGTTTCCAGCTCATCGGTCAATCCGTCGTAAGCATCGAAAAGGTCATCGATTTGCCCCGCTGTCACTTCGCTCTGGACATGCACGCGATAGAACTTCCCGGCGGTCCCCTTAAACGTCCCTTTGCCGTTTTCATCCAGCCGGACCGGCGTCTTTTCACCGCCCTCCACGGCAATCACATCGACCTGAATATTCCCCAAGGGAATGTCGTAGACCGATTCGAACTTGCTCTCGATCTGCAACAGGCCGTTGGCCGGACACTGCGCCACACTGGAGATGAAATCGTCATCGCCGCTGCTCACCGCGGTGGTCGTGCTGCCGAACTTGATCAACCGCTCCATGCCCATCAGCGACGGCATATCCGCAGCATGGCTAACCTTGTCGGCGGCCTTGATGAACCAATGGTTGAGTTGTTCGCGGTAGAGGCTGAGGGTGTCTTTAAAGCTGTCGAGTTCCTGCTCGATACGTACGATCTGATCCATCAGCTACGCTCCGCCATCAAGAACTCCACCAAGGCAGTTTTCGGTGCTTGAGGCAGGTCTGGCGCGTCAAGAAAGATCGCGACTTTGTGCCACAAAACGCTTTCGGAAAACGCTTCGTACAGGTCCGGGCGAGCGTCACTCAGCCACGACAGCAGGTTGTTGATTCGGGTGGCGGCAGACTGCGCCGCGAGTTGCTCCAATAGCGCCTCGGGAATCTCCCACCATGGAAAAACCTTCGATGTTTTCAGCGCACAGCCACCGATTTCCAGGGCCTGCCCATTGATCAGGCAGCGCCCGATCGGCGGCATCAGTTGCGCGACATCAACCTGTGCAGATTGAAGAATCGGCAGCAAATAACGTCCGTCCCAGAAACGGAAAAATACTGCGTTGCCGTTGGGTAACAGGGCTTGCGTAAGGCTGCGCAGATGGTCGACAAAAGCCTCTTGAGGAGCAGAAGACACCGCCAGCCAACCCCAGTCGCGAGACTCCGTAGCGGCGACCCACTCCAGAAACTCACTGTCCGCAGCGACGACGCCGACATAGGGCATCACCGACATCCACTCGGCGTAAGCGCTGTCGGCCCAGATGGCGCTCGGTGCTTGCGTAGTGATCGAGCGTTGCCAGGCTTTAAGGGGCTCGGCAGAGCTCGCATTGCCGAACACCGCGAACAACAGCTCGGAAGGTTTCAGCGGATGGCGCTCCAGCCAGGCACGAGGTGACAAGGCATCAGGCTGCACAGACACCCTCCTTGCAGCGCTCGCATTCTTCGCAGAACGGCGCGTCGCTTTTCAGGCTCAGAATCTGTGCGGCGCTCAGCAGCGCAGCTGGCGCTGCGGTGAGTTTCAATGGAACGTCCGGCAACCTTGGTGCAGCAGCCATCGCCGCCATCGGCGCGCCACCCAGCTGAATCGGCACACTGCTGAAGATCCCGGCAGCGCTGATGTTGATCCACTGCCCGCCCGCCTGAATGGTCGCGCTGGCACCACCGTCGATGACCACTTGCTGTCCGGCGCTGACATGGAATTGCTGACTGGCATTGAGCGCCTGACTGGTCACCCGAATGTGCCGGTCGCCAACCACTACCAGATGATCGTCCTGCTTCACTTCGGTTTGGCGCTGACCGTGGGTGATGCGCTGTTCGTCAGCCTTCAGTTCATGGCGATCGAGACCCGCGACCACCACACTTCGCTGGTTGCCCACTTGCGTGTGCAAGTCGTGCAATACGTGTTGTGTCCAGTCGCGCTGTGCCCGCAGATAGATTTCCTCGGCGCCCTTGCGGTCTTCAACGCGCAGTTCGTTGTAACCACCGCCACCGGGACTGCTCTGGCTGCGGAAAATGCTGCGGGTCTTGTCTGCCGGCAGATCGAGCGGCACCGAATTGGCCCCATTTGCCAAGCACGCCATGACCAAGGGCTTGTCCGGGTCGGCATCGACAAACCCCACCAACACTTCCATTCCAACCCGCGGGATCAGCGCACTGCCGTAACCGTCATGAGCCCAGCCACTGGCGACTCGCAGCCAACAACTGGAATGTTCGTTGCGCTGGCCTTCGCGGTCCCAGGCAAATTGCACCTTGACCCGCCCAAACTCGTCGCAATGGATTTCGCTATCGGTCGGCCCAGTGACGACCGCGTTCTGATAGCCCGGAACCCGCGGCTTGTTTTCGGCCAAAGGCGGACGAAACGGTACGTCCCACGGCGTCGCCAGAAAGGTATTGCGATACCCCTGAAAATCACCGCTGTCAGCGGACTCTTCCAGCACTTGCGGTTGCCGGCCGTGGTGCTGAATTTCTGTCAGTAGCCACAGGTCATTCCACTCTGTGCGCGGGTGTTCGGCGATCTTCAGAAAATGGCCGGTGAGCAACGCCGATTGATCACTGCGACCTTCGGCCTGACGGAAATCCGCGCCATGGCGCTCCAGCGCCCGTTGCGCCAGGTGTTTGCCGTGGTCGCGATCGGTGAACTGACCGGGATAGCGGTAATCCTCCAGCACCGTACGCTGCTCGCTGTCGACAGCGCTTTGCAGCAACAGGCCGGGTTTGTTGAAGTCGTAGTCGCGACGGGTGACTGCGGTGGTGCGGGTTTCCAGGCGGACGTTGAAGCGCTTGATCGCAGGCTGGTCGGCGGCCATTCCGCTGCCTGGCAAGTAAAGGGTCGGCTGCGCCGGTTTGCGGAAAACTGTCTGGTCGTCACCGAACACCAGCAGATGGCCGTGCGGGCTGTGCTGGAAGTGGTAGTGAATGCCGATCTCGGCGCACAACCGCTGAATAAATTCCAGATCGCTTTCGGAAAATTGCACGCAGTACTCGCGCTTGGGGTATTGGCTGCCAAGCTGTAACTCGAATGCATCACCCAGAATGCCGTGATCCTTGAGCACCAGAGCAATGATCTCGGGAACGCTTTTATGCTGGAAGATTCTCTGGTTGGTGCGTTGACCAAGATAGGCCAGGCGCGGCACCAGACTAATCTGATAACGAGTCAGGCGCGTGCCCGAATCGCCTTGGGCGACGCGATAAACCTGACCGTGAACACCAGCGCCTTGCGCATCAAAACCGAGAAAAGCCTGGCGATACAGCAGGCTCTCGAGGTCGAGGTCCGGATGTTCACTGACCAGTTCCAGGTCAAAACGATAGGGTTGGCTGATGGCTTCCTTGCCCGTGAACTCAAGCACTTTGAGCTCATTCTGGTCGCCGTCGAGGGTCAACGTGAAATGCGGTTGATGGGCAGACGTGAGCATCCGATGCCTCTGAAGCAGAATGAAGGCGGGCGATTCTGCATGAGCGACAAGGGGGGGTGATCGAGGGTCAGAAAAATCAGATTTACCCTGATTTTTTAGAGAATTTTCCTTCAGATATCGGGATGAACCACTACAGACATTCCTGTCGAACAGGCTGTGTTGAAGGTTCTGGCGCCATCGCGGGCAAGCCTTGCTCCTACAGGTACGCGTGGTATGCAGGAGCAAGGCTTGCCCGCGATGGCGTCTTCAAATCTGAACCACGGAGGAAAAAAACGGCCCGCATCCATAAGGCTGCGAGCCGTTTTTATTCAGCGAAGGATTAGAGCATCAGCTCATCCGATCACTTGTTCAGGTGGAAATCTTTTTCCGCCGCGGCGAAACGCTGCAGCATACCGGCCGACGGCTCACCCATTTTGCTGACCAGCAAAATAGCGAGGCTGGCGAAGATGAAGCCCGGGATGATTTCGTACAGACCCAGCAGGTTGAAGTGCTTCCAGACGATCACGGTGAGCGCACCCACCACGATACCGGCGAGTGCGCCGTTACGGGTCATGCCTTTCCACAGTACCGAGATCAGGACTACCGGACCGAACGCCGCACCGAAGCCGGCCCAAGCGTAGCTGACCAGACCCAGCACGCGGTTTTCCGGGTTGGCAGCCAATGCGATGGCGATCAGTGCAACGGCCAGAACCATGGCGCGGCCGACCCAGACCAGTTCAACCTGGGAAGCGTTTTTACGCAGGAAGGATTTGTAGAAGTCTTCGGTCAGGGCACTCGAGCACACCAGCAACTGGCAGCTCAGGGTGCTCATCACGGCAGCCAGAATGGCCGACAGCAGCACGCCGGCGATCCATGGGTTGAACAGGATCTTGGCCAGTTCGATGAACACGCGTTCGTGGTTTTCACTCACTGGCATCGCCACGGCCGGGTTCGCCGAGAAGTAAGCGATACCGAAGAAGCCCACCGCCACGGTGCCGCCCAGGCACAGGATCATCCAGGTCATGGAAATGCGACGCGCGTTGGCGATCGACTTAACCGAATCCGCCGCCATGAAGCGCGCCAGGATGTGCGGTTGACCAAAGTAGCCCAGACCCCAACCCATCAATGAAATGATGCCGATGAAGCTGGTGTTTTTCAGCATGTCGAAGTTGCCTGGATCTTGTGCTTCGATGGCCAGGAACGTGGTGTCGATGCCACCAGTGGCCAGCAGCACGATGATTGGCGTCAGCAACAAAGCGAAGATCATCAGTGTGGCTTGTACGGTGTCAGTCCAGCTCACTGCCAGGAAACCACCGACAAAGGTGTAGGCAATCGTCGCCGCAGCGCCGGCCCACAATGCAGTCTCGTAGGACATGCCGAAGGTGCTTTCGAACAGACGGGCACCGGCCACGATGCCGGAGGCGCAATAAATGGTGAAGAACACCAGAATCACCACAGCAGAGATGATCCGCAGCAAGCCGCTCTTGTCTTCAAAACGGCTGGAGAAGTAATCCGGCAGCGTCAGCGCATCGCCGTTGTGTTCGGTCTGCACGCGCAGCCGGCCGGCCACGAACAGCCAGTTCAGGTACGCACCGACGATCAGGCCGATGGCGATCCAGCTTTCCGACAGACCCGACATGTAGATGGCGCCCGGCAGGCCCATCAACAACCAGCCGCTCATGTCGGAGGCGCCCGCGGAAAGCGCAGTCACGACGCTGCCCAGGCTACGGCCACCCAGAATGTAGTCAGAAAGGTTGTTGGTGGAGCGATAGGCCATGAAGCCGATCAGCACCATTGCCGCGATGTAGATCACGAACGTGATCAAGGTTGGATTGCTTGCACTCATTGAGTTACGCCCTGGCTTTGTTTTTATGTAGCAGCGGTCTGTCGAATCGCCGCCAAACGCTTGCGTTTGAGAGACGATCGGGTAATCCGCGCATTTATGACTGATGTTTCCCCAGGAAAGCCATCAGCCGATGAGCCGTCTGCGTGGACGGTTGCACCTTGGTGCGCGAATGCTATTCAACAAAGCAAATAAGGTGCAACCAGTTTCTGGGAATAAGTTGCACCTAATACAATTTTTCTTTTTAACAGCGGTTTTTGCTCCTTTTCGGAGCAAGAACCTTTGCTAACTGCTGCAAAAAGCACCAAGCAAGAGCAGAGGCCACGAACCAGAATTTATTTCCTGACAAGCTGCCGATTATTCCGACAAAAAAAGGGTTGCACCCGGTTGCACCTCTTTCAGCGCACGGCTAATCTTGCCGCCAGCTGATGCCACGCAGTCGTGGCAAACATGAGGATAAAAATATGGCTACCACCACCCTTGGGGTCAAACTCGATGACCCGACCCGCGAGCGCCTCAAAGCCGCCGCGACCTCGATCGATCGCACGCCGCATTGGCTGATCAAACAGGCGATTTTCAATTACCTGGAAAAACTCGAGGGTGGTGCAACCCTGACCGAGCTGAGCGGCTTGACCCGCTCCGAAGCCGATGAAGGCGCCGAGGTCCACGTCGATCACGCCCATCAGTGCTTCCTCGAATTCGCTGAAAGCATCCTTCCGCAATCGGTACTGCGCGCCTCGATCACCGCCGCCTACCGTCGTCCGGAGCCGGAAGTGGTGCCGATGCTGATCGAGCAGGCTCGCCTGCCGGCACCAATGGCCGAAGCCACTAACAAGCTTGCCGCCTCGATTGCTGAAAAACTGCGCAATCAGAAGAGCGCCGGCGGCCGTGCAGGTATTGTTCAGGGCCTGTTGCAGGAGTTTTCCCTGTCGTCCCAGGAAGGCGTGGCGCTGATGTGCCTGGCCGAAGCGCTGCTGCGCATCCCGGACAAGGGCACTCGCGACGCGTTGATCCGCGACAAGATCAGCACCGGTAACTGGCAGCCACATTTGGGCAACAGCCCGTCGCTGTTCGTCAACGCTGCTACTTGGGGTCTGTTGCTGACCGGCAAACTGGTCGCCACCCACAACGAAGCAGGCCTGACTTCGTCCCTGAGCCGGATCATCGGCAAAAGCGGCGAGCCGATGATCCGCAAAGGCGTCGACATGGCCATGCGCCTGATGGGCGAGCAGTTCGTCACCGGCGAAACCATCGCCGAAGCCCTGGCCAACGCCAGCAAGTTCGAAGCCAAAGGCTTCCGCTATTCCTACGACATGCTCGGTGAAGCCGCACTGACCGAACATGACGCGCAGAAATACCTCGCGTCCTACGAGCAAGCCATCCACTCGATCGGCAAGGCTTCCCACGGTCGTGGCATTTATGAAGGCCCGGGCATCTCGATCAAGCTCTCGGCCCTGCACCCGCGTTACAGCCGTGCCCAGTACGAGCGCGTGATGGACGAGCTGTACCCGCGCCTGCTGTCGCTGACCCTGCTGGCCAAGCAATACGATATCGGCCTGAACATCGACGCCGAAGAAGCCGACCGCCTCGAGCTGTCGCTGGATCTGCTCGAGCGCCTGTGCTTCGAGCCGCAACTGACCGGCTGGAACGGCATCGGTTTCGTGATCCAGGCCTACCAGAAGCGTTGCCCGTACGTGATCGACTACGTGATCGACCTGGCTCGCCGCAGCCGTCATCGCCTGATGATCCGTCTGGTGAAAGGCGCCTATTGGGACAGCGAAATCAAGCGCGCCCAGGTCGAAGGCCTGGAAGGCTATCCGGTCTACACCCGCAAGGTGTACACCGACGTTTCCTACATCGCCTGCGCGCGCAAACTGCTCTCGGTACCGGAAGTTATCTACCCGCAGTTCGCCACGCACAACGCCCATACCCTGTCGGCGATTTATCACATTGCCGGTCAGAACTATTACCCCGGCCAGTACGAGTTCCAGTGCCTGCACGGTATGGGCGAACCGCTGTACGAACAGGTTGTAGGCAAGGTTTCCGAAGGCAAGCTGAACCGTCCGTGCCGCGTGTACGCGCCGGTCGGCACTCACGAAACCCTGTTGGCGTACCTGGTACGTCGCCTGCTGGAAAACGGCGCGAACACTTCGTTCGTCAACCGTATCGCCGACCAGTCGATCTCGATTCAGGAGCTGGTAGCCGATCCGGTGAGCAGCATCGAGCAGATGGCCACGCTGGAAGGCGGCTTCGGTCTGCCGCACCCGCGTATCCCACTGCCGCGTGACCTCTATGGCAGCGAGCGCGCCAACTCCAGCGGCATCGACCTGGCCAACGAACATCGCCTGGCATCGCTGTCATGCGCCCTGCTGGCCACTGCCCACAACAACTGGAAAGCCGCGCCGATGCTGGGCTGCGCCGCCAGCGCCGAAACACCGGCACCGGTGTTGAACCCATCGGACCTGCGCGACGTGGTCGGTCATGTGCAAGAAGCCACCGTCACCGACGTCGACAACGCCATCCAGTGCGCACTGAACGCTGCTCCGATCTGGCAGGCCACCCCGCCCGCCGAGCGCGCCGCGATCCTCGAACGTGCCGCCGATTTGATGGAAGGCGAGATTCAGCCGCTGATGGGCCTATTGGCTCGTGAAGCCGGCAAAACCTTCGCCAATGCCATTGCCGAAGTGCGCGAAGCCGTGGACTTCCTGCGTTACTACGCGGTGCAGGCGCGCAACGATTTCACCAACGACGCCCACCGCCCATTGGGTCCGGTGGTGTGCATCAGCCCGTGGAACTTCCCGCTGGCCATTTTCAGCGGTCAAGTCGCCGCCGCACTGGCCGCCGGCAACCCGGTCCTGGCCAAGCCTGCGGAACAAACGCCGCTGGTCGCCGCTCAAGCCGTGCGCTTGCTGCTCGAAGCCGGGATTCCCGAAGGCGTGCTGCAACTGCTGCCGGGCCGTGGCGAAACCGTCGGTGCCCGCCTGGTTGGCGATGATCGGGTCAAAGGCGTGATGTTCACCGGCTCCACCGAAGTCGCGCGGTTGCTGCAACGCAACGTCGCCGGTCGTCTGGATAGCCAGGGCCGTCCGATCCCGCTGATCGCCGAAACCGGTGGCCAGAACGCGATGATCGTCGACTCCTCGGCGCTGACCGAACAAGTGGTCATTGATGTGGTGTCCTCGGCCTTCGACAGCGCCGGCCAACGCTGCTCGGCCCTGCGCGTACTGTGCTTGCAGGAAGATTCCGCCGACCGCGTGATCGAAATGCTCAAAGGCGCCATGGCTGAATGCCGCCTCGGCAACCCTGAGCGCCTGTCCGTGGACATCGGCCCGGTGATCGATGCCGAAGCCAAGGCCGGCATCGAGAAACACATCCAGGCCATGCGTGACAAAGGTCGCAACGTCTACCAGGTCGCCATCGCCGACCTGGAAGAATGCAAGCGCGGCACGTTCGTCATGCCAACCCTGATCGAGCTGGAAAGCTTCGACGAATTGCAGCGGGAGATCTTCGGCCCGGTGCTGCACGTGGTGCGCTACAAGCGCAAAGACATCGATCAACTGATCGGGCAGATCAACGCTTCCGGCTACGGTCTGACACTGGGCGTGCACACCCGTATCGACGAAACCATCGCCAAGGTGATCGACAACGTCAACGCCGGTAACGTCTACGTCAACCGCAACATCGTCGGTGCCGTGGTCGGCGTGCAACCATTCGGTGGCGAAGGCCTGTCGGGTACCGGCCCGAAAGCCGGTGGTCCGTTGTACCTGTACCGCTTGCTGTCGACGCGTCCTACCGACGCGATCGAACAATCCTTCGCTCGCGGCGATACCCTGAGCGCGCCGGATGTGCGTCTGCGTGACGCCATGAGCAAACCGCTGACCGCCCTGAAAACCTGGGCCGACAGCCACAAGCTGACTGAACTGAGCGCGTTGTGCGCGCAGTTCGCCACACAATCGCAAAGCGGTATCACCCGTACGCTGAACGGCCCGACAGGCGAGCGCAACAGCTACGCCATCCTGCCGCGTGAACACGTGCTGTGCCTGGCGGAAGTCGAAAGTGATCTGTTGAGCCAACTGGCTGCAGTACTGGCCGTGGGCGGCTCGGCGGTGTGGCCGGAAGGTGAACTGAGCAAAGCGTTGTTGGCTCGCCTGCCGAAAGACGTGCAAGCGCGCATCAAGCTGGTCGCCGACTGGAACAAGGATGAAGTGGTGTTCGATGCAGTCCTGCATCACGGCCACTCCGACCAGTTGCGCGCGGTCTGCCAGCAAGTGGCCAAGCGTGCTGGCGCGATCATTGGGGTTCAGGGCCTGTCGCAGGGCGAAACCAACATTGCGCTGGAACGCCTGGTGATCGAGCGCGCGCTGAGCGTCAACACCGCTGCAGCGGGTGGTAATGCCAGCTTGATGACCATCGGTTAAACCGCAATACGACCGGGTGCCTGCAATGGGCGCCCGGTATGCAAATCCCTGTGGGAGCGGGCTTGCTCGCGAAGAGGTCGGCACATTCAACATAGATGTTGGCTGTCAGTCCGTCTTCGCGAGCAAGCCCGCTCCCACATTTGATTGATGGCGCCCGCTAAGCCGTTGTTCTGCCCCTCCATCACCCACATCAATCATCCTGTTCAGCCCGCTCTCCCCGCGCCTAGACTCGGTCCATTCCAATATAGGTAGGCCGCCATGTCCGAGACGTTGCTCAGTTCCCGCAATCTGGCTTTCGAGCTGTATGAAGTCCTTGATGCCGAGGGCCTGACCCAGCGCGAGCGTTTCGCCGAGCACAATCGCGAGACGTTCGACGCCGCCATTGGTACGGCGCGCAGCCTTGCCGAGAAGTTCTTTGCCCCGCACAACCGCAAGGGCGACGAGAACGAACCGCGCTACGAAGACGGCAAGGCGATCCTGATTCCGGAAGTGAAACCTGCGGTGGATGCATTCCTCGAAGCTGGCTTTCTCAACGCCGCACGCAGTTTCGAGGCCGGCGGCATGCAGTTGCCGACGCTGCTGTCGCAAGCCTGCTTCGCGCACTTCCAGTCAGCCAACGCCGCGACGACTTCCTACCCGTTCCTGACCATGGGCGCGGCCAACCTGATTGAAAGCTTCGGCAGCGATGAGCAGAAACGGCGCTTCCTGCAACCGATGATCGACGGCCGCTTCTTCGGCACCATGGCCCTGACCGAACCTCACGCCGGCTCCTCGCTGTCGGACATCCGCACCCGCGCCGAGCCGGCCGCCGATGGCACATACCGACTCAAGGGCAACAAGATCTTCATCTCCGGCGGCGACCACCCGCTGTCGGAAAACATCGTGCACATGGTGCTGGCAAAGCTGCCGGATGCACCGGCCGGGGTGAAAGGCATTTCGCTGTTTATCGTGCCTAAATTCCTGGTCAACGATGACGGCAGCCTGGGCAAGCGCAACGACGTGTTGCTGGCCGGGCTGTTCCACAAGATGGGCTGGCGTGGCACCACCTCCACCGCGTTGAATTTCGGCGATAACGGCGAGTGTGTCGGCTACCTGGTGGGCAAGCCGCACCAAGGCCTGAGCTGCATGTTCCAGATGATGAACGAAGCGCGAATCGGCGTCGGCATGGGCGCAGTGATGCTCGGTTACGCCGGTTACCTGTACTCGCTGGAATACGCCCGCGAGCGCCCGCAAGGTCGCCTGCCAGACAGCAAGGACCCGAACACAGCGCCGGTCTCGATCATTCAGCACGCCGACGTCAAACGCATGCTGCTGACCCAGAAGGCTTACGTCGAAGGCGCCTTCGACCTCGGTTTGTATGCCGCACGACTGTTCGACGACACCACCACGCTGGAGACCGAAGCCGAGCGTAAACAGGCCCATGAATTGCTCGACCTGCTGACGCCGATCGTCAAATCCTGGCCGTCAGAGTTCTGCCTGAAGGCCAATGAACTGGCGATCCAGATCCTCGGCGGCCACGGTTACACCCGCGAGTACCCGGTGGAACAGTACTACCGCGACAACCGCCTGAACCCGATCCACGAAGGCACTCACGGCATTCAATCGCTGGACCTGCTGGGTCGCAAACTGGCGCAAAACGGTGGTGCCGGGCTCAAGCAGTTGATCCGACTGATCGCCAATACCGCCAAACGCGCCCATGCGTACGAATCATTAACGCCACTGCGTGAGCCGCTGGAAAAACTGGTGGCACGCCTGCAAACCGTGACCATCGGCCTGCTGACAGATCTGGGCCAAGGCAAGGTCAACAGCAGTCTGGCGAACTCGGCGCTGTATCTGAAAGTTTTTGGCCACACGGTGATCGGCTGGCGCTGGCTGGAACAGGCGATCCGCGCAGAAGAAGGGTTGGCCAAGGGCAATGCGGCGGATATCGGCTTCTATAAAGGCAAGCTGCAAGCGGCGCGGTATTTCCTGACGTGGGAAGTGCCGGGTTGTCATCATGAACTGGCGATTCTAGAGGCGCGGGATGATACGTGCCAGAGCATGCAGGATGAGTGGTTCTGAGTTCACCTGTTATTTCTGACAGGTGTGCATTCAGCATTGATTCGATAGGCTCATTGTCCGACGTGAAGTTTGCTCGGCAACGACGGACAAGGCCTGTCCGCCTCATACTCCTGAATGAGCGCTCATGATGAACAGCCCAATTGTTAACGCAGAGAAAATCATCAAAATCCCAGGACTTGTCGACCGTGACTACTGCATTCTGGCATCCATTTCAGGCACGCCTCAAAGGGTCGGAACGCTCTGGATCGACTCCGATGGGTTCGAATACATCGTCAATGCCAAAAACCATCATAGACCTTCCAACGAAAGGTCTCTGATCACTATTGAGAGAGGACGCCTCAGCGCAACCGACCAGACAACCGAGCATGCTACGGACAGTGCAGAAACTACTGCCAAGGTAATGTTTGAGATCGCCTCGGTCGATGACCGGTATGAGTGGCAGTACCTCATTACGTACAAGGACTATGAGCTCATCTCTGACAACCAGTGGCGATCCGTTGTTTACGGTACCCCTGCTGCAATAGACACAGTAGGTGTAGACCCTTACGTACATCTCACCCACGACGAATTCATTCAGTCGTGCAGAGTGGGTGACAAGATAAGAGGTGGCCGCAACAGCACAGTTACAAGCAAAGAATATCGCTGGCAAGCCGAAAACGGTTATCGCATAACCGTCAAAACTGATGGCGACACCCAAATTGGTAACCGGTTGTTCAACCGCGATGAAATATTCAGGTCAATGACCGCTGGCGACATCTATATCGATACCCAGAGTTCCTGGACAGTATTGGAAAAGCGAGTTTTTTATATTGATACCGTTAACAATTTCAAGGTTTATGGAAAGGAGCTTTTGGTCACGCCAAATGTCTCCGATTTGTAACCAGTGATCCGAGAGCGCGCCAAGCTATTGTCGCGCCCTCGATCAGACTGTATGTGCCAGATAGTAGAAATTCAGCTCAACCGAAACCCACCCATCTGCCGCGCCAAATCATCCGCCAACCGCTGCAACGTCTGGCAATCCTCACGACACGCCCTCACCTCACCCGCCGTAGCCCGCGCCAGATCGGAAATCCCCTGCACGTTGCGGTTGATCTCTTCAGTCACCGCCGACTGTTCTTCGGTAGCCGTCGCCACCTGATGGTTCATGTCGCTGATGCGTTCGACCTGCCCGGTAATCGCGGTCAACGACGCCCCGGTGCGCTGGCTCGACTCGACGCCGGTACCGGTTGCCGCTTGCCCGGAGTGCATCGACGACACGGCATTCTCCGCGCCCTGCTTGAGGCTGCCGATCATCTGCTGGATTTCATCGGTGGACGATTGCGTACGGCGCGCCAGTGTCCGCACTTCATCCGCCACCACCGCAAAGCCCCGGCCCATGTCTCCGGCCCGCGCCGCTTCAATCGCTGCGTTCAATGCCAGCAAATTGGTCTGTTCGGAGATCCCGCGAATCACCGCCAGCACCTGATCAATGGACGCTACCTGAGTCGCCAGCTCACCGACGGCACTGGCGGCAATGCCGATTTCATCGGACATGCTTTCGATATGCCGAATGGAACCGCCGACGACCTCTCGCGCCTGCAACGCTTCATCGCGGGCCGTTTGTGAGGCGACCGCCGCGTTGCCGGCGTTCTGCGCGATTTCCTGTACGGTGAGGCCCATCTCGTGCACAGCGGTGGCGACCATGTCGGTCATTTCCTGCTGCCGACCGGAACGCTCGGCGGTGTTCTCCACCACTCGCGCGACTTGCCCGACGGCGGTGCGCAAACGCTCGCTGGTGGTCAGCACTTCGCCGATCATATTGCGTTGATTTTCAAGGAAACGGTTGAAGCCGCGAGCCAGGTCACCCAGCTCATCGGCGCGACTGGAATCTAACCTGTGGGTCAAATCGCCACCACCGCTACCAATCGCTACCAGTGCCGCTGTTACCTGCCGGATCGGCCGAACCAGACCGCGAGCCAGCAACACCACCAATAACAGGCACACCAGCGCAACGCCCAAACCGATGGCGCTGGTCAGCCACATCGCGTGTCGGGCCTCGGCGTAAATTTGCGATTGCGGCACTTCGGCCACCAGGGTCCAACCCAGATCGCGCAATGGCAGGCTCAGGGCCAGATAATCTTCACCATCGCGCACAAAGCCGCTGCTGGTCGGGCCTTGATGGCCCATCACCGCTTGCGCTGCCGAGTCGCCGATCTGTTCGGCTAGCTGGCGTTTGTTGCTGAGCCCGGCCTCGGGATGGACCTGGATCAACCCGTCGGAACGCACCAGATAGACCTTCCCGCGCTCGCCAAAGCTGAAGTTGTGAATCAGCTCCGAGAGTTCCTTCATGCTCAGGCCCAGCCCGGCAACGCCCACGACTTTACCGCCCTGCGAGACCTTGAGGTCGATGAACAAGGCCAATTCGCCGGTCGCCGTATCGTTGTCGATATTGAGGGTGCGCGGCTGGTTGCCGTCGAGGAAGGCGTAGAACCAGGCGTCTGCGGGATTGGATCGACTGAGGGTCCGATCAAGCCCTTTTTCGGTGAAGTAGTGGCCCGACGCAGTGCCTGCGATCAACGCGGTAAAGGCTTTATGCTCGGCGCGGATACCTTCCAGGTAGCTGACGAAGCCGCTGGCCCGGTCGGCGTTTTCTCCTTCGGCCAACCACTCGCGCACCATGCTGTTGCTGGCGATGTCCTTGGCCGCGGTGAGCGGCTGGACCAGAATCCGCTCGATGTCGTTGCGCATCGCTTCGATGCTCGACGGCAGCGCTTGCTCGACCAGATAGCGCTGGGCGAGGCGGTTGACCACCAGGGTATAAATGCCGACCACGATCAGAATACTGACCAGCAGGGCGGTGCCCATACTGAGGATCAACTGCCATTGAATACTGCGTCGCCAGAACTGCATGAAGCACCCCCAAAGAGTAAGAGGCAAAAACTACTGCAACAGCCATGCCGATTGTATACAACTAAATCGACAATCTACTCTTTGGTTGTGCGCAAGCTGATCAAGCCTGATTGATCGTCTTCGAAATCACTTCAACCGTGGCGCTGACTTGCTCTTGGTAACGGTCGAGTTCCCGCTGATGACGTTTCTGCATGTCGAGCTGCTGCGAGCACAGGTTCATTGCCGTCAGCACCAGCAGTTTGTCCCCGATCAGGGTCGGGTATTTCTTTTTGGTCTCGGCCAGCACCGCTTTCAACATTAATGCGGCGTCCAGCAGGGTCTGCTCTTCCCCGGCCGGCGCCTTGATCGAATAGTCTTCCCCAAGAATCGAGACGACTTTTATCCCGTCGGCACCGTGTCTCATGCGTTCACAGGACCTGCGCTCACGCGCTCAACCAGCGCTTGAATGCGCGCGACGGTAGCGCCCTGTTTCTCTTCCTGTTCCATCAGGCTCAGTTGCAGGCTTTCGTTTTCATCCTTGGCCTGGGCCAGTTCTGCGCTCAGTGTTGCGTTCGTGCCGAGCAGCTCCTGGTTCTGTTGCACCAGATCGCTGACCAGTTGTTCCAATTGGCTTAGGGATGCTTCCAACATTTTGATTTTCCGAGCATTTTCAAAGGGCGCGTACGATAAAGAAAAGTCACCACTGGCGCCAGGGTTATTCAGGCGTAAAGCCTTGATTTCCCTGGCGGCAACCTTGCTTGCGAGTTTTAAAGACTGCGTTTGTCCGCTCTGGTTCCTGACAGCTCGTCAGTACGACTGATCTGCGGCAAAAGCGCACAGCGGCTCAAGACTTTAGTCGTATGACCGATAAGTCATACATACCTCGTCTCAGACTCGTGCCAATGCGCGCTTTACGGTGAACACCATGTCCCTTCGCAATATGAATATCGCCCCTAGGGCGTTCACAGGCTTCACCCTGATTGGCGCACTGATGTTGATTCTGGGTGTGTTCGCCTTGAACCAGATGAGCAAGATTCGCGCTGCCGGCGAAGACATCGTTCAGAACAGTGTGCCGAGTATCAAGGCCCTGGACGAGTTCACTCAAATCGGCCTGCGCCAGCGCACTCTGGCCTATCGCCTGCTGGTCAACCGCGAACCGGATATCCAGCAAAAAACCATAGAGTTGCTCGACACCCGCAACCAGCAGATCCGTACGGCGCAGACCGCCTATGAAAAACTGATCAGCAGCCCTCAGGAACGCGCGGCCTACGACCAGTACGTGCAATTGCTGGGTCAATACCGCCAGATTGAAGACCGGATGAAGACGCTGTCGCGTAATAACCAACTCGACGAACTGCGCACGCTTCTGAATACCGAATTGCTGACCAACTCCGATGCGATTAACACCACTCTGAACCGCCTGGTGGAGATCAACAACGATCAAGCCGCCGACTTCAACCAGAAAGCCGCCGACCAATATTCCTCCGCCTTCAATCTGGTAGTGACCCTGCTGGTGATCGCCACGGGTTTGACCCTGCTGTTTGCCTGGCTGCTGACCAACAGCATCACGCAGCCCATCGCCAAGGCACTGAGCGCCGCCGAAGAAATCGCCGAGGGTAATTTGACCCGGCCGATCATCGTCGACGGTAGCGACGAAGCTGGCCGCTTGTTGCAGGCCATGTTGAAGATGCAGGAAAAACTGCGCGACACCCTGCAGCGGATCTCGGGTTCGGCGACTCAGCTGGCCTCCGCCGCCGAAGAGCTGAACAGCGTCACCGACGAAAGCGCCCGTGGCCTGACTCAGCAGAACAACGAAATCGAGCAAGCCGCAACGGCCGTCAACGAAATGACCAGCGCCGTGGAAGAAGTTGCGCGCAACGCGGTGAGCACCTCCGAAGCGTCGAAAAACGCCACCACTTCTGCCGGTGACGGCCGTGACCTGGTGCAGGAAACCGTCAGCGCCATCGAACGCATGAGCGCCGATGTACAGAGCACTGCCACCCTGATCGGCGATCTGGCCAACGAGTCGCGCGACATCGGCAAGGTGCTGGACGTGATTCGCGGCCTGGCTGACCAGACCAACCTGCTGGCACTGAACGCCGCCATCGAAGCTGCACGAGCCGGTGAAGCCGGTCGCGGTTTTGCGGTGGTGGCCGACGAAGTTCGCGCCCTGGCGCATCGCACGCAGCAATCGACCAGCGAAATCGAACGCATGATCGGCAGCATCCAGAGCGGTACCGAACACGCCGTTGATTCGATGCGCAACAGCACCGAGCGCGCTGAATCGACCCTGAACATCGCCCGTGGTGCCGGCCTGTCGCTGGACACCATCAACAGCGCCATCGTCGAAATCAACGAGCGCAACCTGGTGATCGCCAGCGCCGCCGAAGAGCAGGCCCAGGTGGCCCGTGAAGTCGACCGCAACCTGGTGAACATCCGCGACCTGTCGGTGCAGTCGGCCACTGGCGCCAACCAGACCAGCGCCGCCAGCAACGAGCTGTCGCGTTTGGCGCTGGACCTGAACAATATGGTTGGGCGGTTTAGCCTTTAACAGTCACTGAATACCCTGTGGCGAGGGAGCTTGCTCCCGCTCGGGTGCGCAGCAGCCGTAAAATTGCTGATGAGTTTTTTCTGGAAGACCGCAGCGTCTGTTTTGGGGCCGCTGCGCGCCCCAGCGGGAGCAAGCTCCCTCGCCACAGTGATCGCGCCCGACCAAAGGGGTTGTGGTCGATCGCCGTCAAAAGCTTTTTGACAGCATCACATTTCAACAGGTTAGAATCGCTGGCACGCAGACTGCATGGTCAGTTTGCGCCCGCCTTTAGCTTTCTGGAGTACTGCCATTGAATGCGACGACCATCAACAGCCTGTTCTTGATCGGCGCGTTGCTGGTAGGTGCGAGCATTCTGGTGAGCTCACTTTCGTCCCGCCTCGGGATCCCGATTCTGGTGATCATCCTGGCCGTGGGCATGGCTGCCGGCGTCGACGGCGGCGGCATCATCTTCGATAACTACCCCACCGCTTATCTGGTCGGCAACCTCGCGCTGGCCGTGATCCTGCTCGACGGCGGGTTGCGCACCCGGGTCGCGAGTTTCCGCGTGGCGTTGTGGCCCGCATTGTCGCTGGCCACGGTCGGGGTGCTGATCACCACCGTGCTGACCGGCATGGCCGCCGCCTGGTTGTTCAACCTGAACCTGATCCAGGGCCTGCTGATCGGTGCCATCGTCGGCTCCACCGACGCCGCGGCGGTGTTCTCGCTGCTGGGTGGCAAAGGCCTGAACGAGCGGGTGACCGCCAGCCTGGAAATCGAATCCGGCAGCAACGACCCGATGGCGGTGTTTCTCACCGTCACCCTGATCGACATGCTCGCCAGCGGCCAGACAGGTCTGCACTGGAGCCTGCTCGGGCACCTGGTCCGCGAGTTCGGCATCGGCGCAATCATCGGTCTGAGCGGCGGTTGGCTGATGCTGCAAATGGTCAATCGAATCCACCTGGCTGCCGGTCTGTACCCGATTCTGGTGATCGCTGGCGGTCTGGTGGTGTTCGCCCTGACCAACGCCTTGCACGGCAGTGGCTTTCTTGCGGTGTACCTGTGCGGCCTGGTGATCGGCAACCGTCCGGTGCGCAGCCGCCACGGCATTCTGCACATGCTCGACGGCATGGCCTGGCTGGCACAAATTGGTATGTTCCTGGTGCTGGGGCTGCTGGTGACACCTCACGACTTGCTGCCCATCGCCCTGCCCGCCCTCGGCCTGGCGCTGTGGATGATTCTGTTTGCGCGTCCGCTGTCGGTGATGGTCGGCCTGCTGCCGTTCAAGGCTTTCCATGGGCGCGAAAAGGCCTTTATCTCCTGGGTTGGCTTGCGCGGTGCGGTACCGATCATTCTGGCGGTGTTCCCGTTGATGGCCGGGCTGCCGAATGCCCAGCTGTATTTCAACCTCGCGTTCTTCATCGTGCTGGTTTCGCTGCTGGTGCAGGGCACCAGCCTGCCGTGGGTCGCCAAGCTGCTGAAGGTGACTGTCCCGCCTGAACCCGCGCCGATCTCCCGGGCTGCCCTCGAAGTGCATGTCACCAGCGAGTGGGAGTTGTTCGTTTATCGCCTTGGCGCGGAAAAATGGTGCATCGGCGCCGCCCTTCGCGAGCTGAAAATGCCCGAAGGCACGCGTATCGCGGCGCTGTTTCGTGGCCAGCAACTGCTCCATCCGTCGGGTAGTACGGTGCTCGAAGTTGGCGATTTGCTCTGCGTTATCGGCCATGAACACAACCTGCCGGCACTCGGGAAGCTCTTCAGCCAGGCACCCCAACGAGGTCTCGATTTGCGCTTCTTCGGCGACTTCGTTCTGGAAGGCGACGCCCAGCTGGGCGCGGTTTCAGCGCTGTACGGGCTGCAACTCGAAGGGGTCGATCCGGACATGCCGCTGGGTCGTTTCATCACCCAGAAAGTCGGCGGTGCTCCGGTGGTCGGCGACCAGGTGGAATGGAATAACACCATTTGGACCGTCGCGGTCATGGACGGGAACAAGATCGCCAAAGTGGGCGTCAGATTCCCCGAAGGAAGTCGCCCAGGCCCCGGATTGTTCCTCTAAACTCCTTTTTTCGTTACGTTTTCGATCGGTCTCTATGCCAACTTTGCGCACATTTTTAGCTATTGCCCTGCTAGGGCTGAGTCTCTCCGTCGGCACCCTGCAAGCGGCCGAACCACCGTCCGCCGAGTCTGTCCAGAAGAGCCTGGACAAGATCGCCGAGCGCAAACTGCCCGAGGCCGATCAAAAAGCCCTGCAACTGGTGCTGCAACAGACGCTGACCCAGTTGTCCAACCGCGACGATTATGAAAAGCGCCTGGACAACCTCAAGCAGCAACTGAGCACGGCACCCAAGCAGAACATCGAAAACCAGCGTGAGCTGGAGCGCCTCAAGGCCAGCAAAGCCGTACCGGTCGAGCAACGTTACGCCAACCTGTCGGTGCCACAACTCGAGCAGATGCTGACTGAGCGCAGCACCCAGCAAAGCGATTTGCAAAAAGCCCTGGCCGATGCCAACAGCCTGATCATCACCGCCCAGACCCGCCCCGAGCGCGCCCAGGCCGAGATCAGCACCAGCCAGACACGGATCCTGCAAATCAACGGCATCCTCAAGCTGGGCAGAGACAACGGCAAAGCCCTGACGAATGAACAACGCGACACCCTCAACGCCGAGCTGGCCGCGTTGAATGCGCTGATCCCGCTGCGTCGTCAGGAACTGGCTGGCAACAGTCAACTGCAGGACCTGGGCAGCAGCCAACATGACTTGCTGCTGGAAAAAACCGCACGGATGGAGCGGGAGATCCAGGACCTGCAAACCCTGATCAACCAAAAGCGCCTGGCCCAGTCTCAACAGACGGTGACCCAGCAATCGATCGAAGCGCAAAAGGCTGGCGGCAGCAATCTGCTGGCCACCGAAAGCGCCGCCAATCTCAAGCTCTCCGACTACCTGCTCAAAAGCACCGACCGTCTCAACGAACTGACCCAGCAGAACCTGCAGACCAAGCAACAACTCGACAGCGTGACCCAAAGCGACGCCGCGCTGGACGAGCAGATCAGCGTACTCAAGGGCAGTCTGTTGCTGTCCAAGATCCTCTACAAACAAAAGCAGGCCTTGCCCCGCCTCAAGCTTGACCGGGACCTGGCCAATGACATCGCCGACATTCGCCTGTACCAGTTCGAGGTCAATCAACAACGCGAGCTGATCAGCACGCCCGGCGCCTATGTGGATAACTTGCTGGCGAGCCAGCCACCCGATCAGGTCACCCCGCAACTGCGCAAGAACCTGTTGGACCTGGCTGTCACCCGCGCCGACCTGCTGGAGCGCCTGAGCCGCGAACTGAGTGCGCTGCTCAACGAATCCATCACCCTGCAACTGAACCAGAAACAGTTGCTCACTACCGCTCAGAACCTGCGCGCGACCCTCGACGAACAGATGTTCTGGATTCCCAGCAACAAGCCGCTGGATTTCGAATGGATGCGCGGCGTGCCGGACCGCCTGGAGAAACAGGTCGTCACTCTGCCGTGGGCTTCGAGCCTGAGCGAGCTGGCCGACGGGCTAACCCAGCGGCCACTGCTGTTTCTGCCGCTGGTGCTGCTGATCGGCTTCCTGGTCTGGCGGCGCAAGTACCTCTATGCGCGACTGAACAAGGTGCACCAGGACATCGGTCACTTCAAACGTGACAGTCAATGGCACACACCACAGGCGATCCTGATCAACGTGCTGCTGGCAATGCCGGTGTCCCTGGCCCTGGCCCTGTGCGGTTTCGCCTTGCAGATCGACGCCCGCGGGCAAAACGCCAACCTCGGCGCCGCCCTGTTGCAAATTGCCCAAGCGTGGCTGGTGTTCTACACCGCGTACCGGGTCCTGGCACCGGGTGGGGTGGCGGAACTGCACTTTCGCTGGGAAAGACCGCAGGTGGAGTTTCTCCGCGGCTGGATCCGCCGTCTTGGCCTGGTCGTACTGGCGCTGGTCGCCGTGGTGGCAGTGGCCGAATTACAACCGGCGGCCCTGACGGACGACGTAATCGGCATCGCCGTGGTGCTGACCTGCTACGCCTTGATGGCCTGGCTGCTCAGCCGCCTGCTGATCAACAGTCCGACCCATAACAGCGCCTCCCTGTTTCGCAAAGCTGTCGGCGTTCTATTCACTGTGCTGCCGATCGCCTTGTTTATCGCCGTGTGCTTTGGCTACTTCTACACCGCACTGAAACTCAGCGACCGGTTGATCAACACCCTGTACCTGCTGATGTTCTGGCTAATCATCGAAGCCACCTTTGTGCGCGGTCTGGCCGTCGCGGCGCGGCGCCTGGCCTACCAGCGCGCCCTGACCAAACGCCAGGCCGCCAAGGAAGCCGGCGACGGTGAAGCGGTCGTCGAAGAGCCGACACTGGACATCGAGAAAGTCAACGAACAGTCCCTGCGCCTGATCCGTCTGGCCTTGCTCGGCGGCTTCATCGCTGCGTTGTATTGGGTCTGGAAAGACCTGATCTCGGTGTTCTCGTACCTGGACAACATCACATTGTACGAATACACCAGCGGCGTCGGCGCCAACATGAGCATGGTGCCGATCAGCATCGGCGACATGCTCGGGGCGTTGATCATCATCGGTATTACCGTAGCCCTGGCGCGAAACCTGCCGGGGTTGCTCGAGGTGCTGGTGCTGTCCAAGCTAGACCTGGCTCAGGGCAGTGCCTACGCCACGACCACCCTGCTGACCTATGTGATTGCCGGTGTGGGTTTCGTTTCCACCCTGTCGACCCTCGGCGTGAGCTGGGACAAACTGCAATGGCTGGTGGCCGCGCTCTCGGTCGGCCTGGGTTTCGGTATGCAGGAGATCTTCGCCAACTTCATCTCCGGGATCATGATCCTGTTCGAACGCCCGGTGCGGATCGGCGACACGATCACCATCGGCAACCTGTCAGGCACGGTGAGCAAAATCCGCATCCGCGCCACCACCATCACCGACTTCGACCGCAAGGACATCATTGTCCCGAACAAGACGTTCATCACCGGGCAACTGATCAACTGGTCGCTGACCGACACCGTGACCCGGGTCACCCTCAAGCTGGGTGTCGGCTACGATTCGGATCTGGAGCTGGTACGCACCCTGTTGCTCAGAGCGGCCATGGAAAACCCGCGCGTGCTGAAGGACCCTGCGCCCTCGGTGTACTTCCTGAACTTTGGTGAAAGCACCCTGGATCACGAGCTGCGTATTCATGTGCGCGACCTCGGCGACCGTAACCCGGCACTCGATGAAATCAACCGGTTCATCAACAGCGAGTTCAAGAAGCACGACATCAACATCGCTTTCCGTCAGGTGGATATCCACCTGAAAAACCTGACAGGCCAGGAACAGTTGTTGCTGACCAGCGATGCGGTCAAACCCGCCACGTCTCCCGATAAAGGCAAGACTCCACCCGAGCCACCGTCGGTGCATCTCGACTGACTGGACGCCACGCGCCATTCCCCAGCAGAATGCTCGGACATTCTGCTGGAGATGGCCGTTGAAAGCCCTCGACGAACTGACCTTCGACAACCGCTTCGCCCGCCTGGGCGACGCGCTCTCAACTCATGTACTGCCTGAGCCCATCGGCGAACCGCGACTGGTGGTTGCCAGCCCTGCGGCCATGGCCCTGCTTGACCTCGACCCAAGCGTTGCCGAAACGCCAGTGTTCGCCGAATTGTTCAGCGGTCACACGCTGTGGGCAGAAGCCGAGCCGCGGGCGATGGTCTATTCCGGGCACCAGTTCGGTTCCTACAACCCGCAATTGGGCGATGGTCGCGGGCTGCTGCTGGGCGAGGTCTACAACGAGGCCGGCGAACACTGGGACTTGCACCTCAAGGGTGCCGGGCAAACACCGTACTCGCGCATGGGCGATGGCCGGGCGGTGTTGCGTTCGTCGATTCGTGAGTTTCTGGCGTCCGAAGCGTTGCACGCACTGGGCATCCCGACCACCCGCGCACTGTGCGTCATCGGTTCGAACACCCCGGTCTGGCGCGAGAAACAGGAACGCGCGGCCATGGTCCTGCGCCTGGCGGCGAGCCATGTGCGCTTCGGGCACTTCGAATACTTCTACTACACCAAACGGCCCGAACAGCAGAAAGCCCTCGGCGAGCACGTGTTGGCGATGCATTTCCCCGAGTGCCTGGAAGCGCCTGCACCGTACCTGGCGATGTTCCGCGAAGTCGTCGAGCGCAACGCCGAGCTGATCGCCAAATGGCAGGCCTATGGCTTCTGCCACGGGGTGATGAACACCGACAATATGTCGATCCTCGGCGTCACGTTCGACTTCGGCCCGTTTGCCTTCCTCGACGACTTTGACGCCAATTTCATCTGTAACCATTCCGATGATCAGGGTCGCTACTCGTTCAGCAATCAAGTGCCGATCGGCCAATGGAACCTCAGCGCACTGGCCCAGGCCCTGACACCGTTCATCAGCGTCAAAGCCCTGCGCGAAACCCTCGGCCTGTACTTCCCGCTGTATCAGGCTCATTACCTGGACCTGATGCGCCGTCGCCTCGGCTTGACCACTGGCGAAGAAGACGACCAGCAACTGGTCGAAAACCTGCTGCAACTGATGCAAAACAGCAGCGTCGACTACAGCCTGTTTTTCCGCCGTTTGGGCGATCAAGCCGCCGAGCTTGCCGTCACCCGCTTGCGCGACGACTTCGTCGACATCAAGGGCTTCGATGCCTGGGCCGAGCGCTACTGCGCACGTGTCGCCCGCGACGGCAACAGCGATCAAGCACAGCGCCGCGCCCGCATGCACGCGGTCAACCCGCTCTACATCCTGCGCAACTATCTGGCGCAGAAAGCGATCGATGCGGCGGAGAGTGGCGACTATGCCGAGGTCCGCCGCCTGCATGCAGTGCTGAGCAAGCCGTTCGAGGAACAACCTGGGATGGAAAGTTATGCAGAGCGGCCGCCGGAGTGGGGCAAGCATTTGGAAATCAGTTGTTCGTCTTGAAACCCGTCAAGTACCGACCGGCCAGCTAAATGTTTACTCCAAAAATGAACAGGGACGTTCCATGCATTACCAACAGCATCTCAGCATCGGAGAACTGATCGGACTTCTCAGACAACAGGAAAAAACCCTGCATTTCTGTGTCTATGGCACTCAGGATTCCAGCACCATCACCTTGCAAACCGTGTGCGTGATCGAAGCCTTTCCGCAAATCACCGACAACGACGAAGAAATCTATCCGGACTTTGTCATCCGCCAGGGTCTTGAGTTCTGGTTCAGTGACGACTTGCTCGAAGATGTGGTGATGAGTGCACTGCAGCACAAACCCTCGGTAACAGACGTCGAGTTGCTCAAGGCAATCAGGTATTACGCCGAGCACGATTGCTTCATGAGTTTATACACCCCCCCTCCTGCCACCCCGTAACAACACGCGACAAGGACGTTCCCGTGCAAGGATTGCTGTCAATCGGCATCATGCTGCTCCAAGTGCTGTCACTGGCGATTTTCATCGGCGGCATTTGGGCGTATCGCTTCAAGTTCAAGTGGTTTCGTGGCTTACGCCAGTGGCGGGCTATGCATTGCTTACGGCATCAACATGTTACGGCGGATTCGCCAACGTCGGCCTCATGCCGAAGACGCTCAAACGTCCATTGCTACAACGATGCCCCTTTCTAACCAAGACGAGGTATCGGAGTGATGAGCAACGGCGGCAAAAACGACTTCCTTGCACAAGGATCGGACTCGACTGAGTCCGCGCTCATGAGCTGGTCGATCAACGTTCAAACACGACCGACCGGTGCATGGGATATCACGATGGCGTTGCTGATGCTGCTCGGAGTCGTCTCCCTGACAAACGGCCTCTATGAAGACCACTTCAGCGCACCCGGCTGTGAGGCAAAGTCCGTGCTGTTCAGCACTGGCTTTGGCGCGGCCTGGCTGTTCATCACCGGTTACCTGTGGACCATGGTGGTTCACCGCAAAATCACCTATCACTACAGCATCCACACCGGTAATGGTTGGTGCCTGCAGCATTTGGCCGTCCCGAACCATGCAGGCCGGATCCTTGAACTGCTGCAGATCGGCGTCCCTCTACTGAGTTTTGTTCTGATACTCGACAACCCGCCACTGGCCTGGTTGCTCGCACTGCCCGTCGCAGTGACCCTGATAGGTCCACGCTCTTGGTTGGGATTGGACGTCAACACGCGCTCGAAAATCTCGGCACCCTGGAGCACCTGTCAACGCGTGCTAATCGACCGCCAAAATAACCGGGTTATCGCCTATCAGGCTGACCGCAATGACATGTTCGAGGTTTATCTGCCAGAACACCTGCTGGAGAGCTACCTGAAGACACTGGGTTCGTTACTGCCAAGCAATGCCCTGTTCGAGCAGGCTCACTAACTCCGCGCGCGATCCTGACAGCGTGCGCCAACCATTCCAGCGAATGTCCCCGGCAACTTGATATTCGCCCGCGCGCCACCACTTACCCTACTTCTTATCGTTTTTTGTGGAGCTGCACGCATTTCCGAGCTACTGCTCATCCCCTGCCCCCACTGCAACGACCTCAATCGCATCCCCGCCGAGCGCCTCGCTGTCGAGCTTGGCCAACCGACACTTGCCCGCCAACTGCCCCGCCGCTTGCTCGAACACCGGCGTAATCGCCTTGCGTCAGCTCAAAGGGTTTGCCCAGCAGGACTTCTGATTTGCAGCGCCCGCCTGAGTGGGGCAAGCATCTGGAGATCAGCTGTTCGTCTTGAGGGCGGTCAGATAAAGGTTTCTATCGCCGTTCTGAAGCCGGCACTACAGGCAGTCACATGGCCATGATGCGCAAGAACTTGCGCAGCATGCCTGTGGATAACCGGCTTTTGATCAGGCTCGCAGCATCGCCTGTATGGCTTTCAAGGCACTGCGCAAGTTCTTGCGCTGTGGTGCGCAAGAACTTGCGCACTTTTCTTGAAAATTTATCGATATCAGCTTTAGACAAACTATAACTTATTGATTTTTATAGATTAAATTTAAGTGGCATGAAGCTTGATCACTATCAGGTGTGCATCGGGCGATTTTCCTCTCCCGGATACCTTCGATTGATCAGGCAAGGAAACCATTCATGCCAACACCCGCATATCTGTCCCTATCAGGCGCCACGCAAGGATTCATCACTGAGGGCAACCTCACTCGATACTCGGTAGGGAATGTCTATCAGGACGCCCATCAAGATCAGATTCTGGTTCAGGCATTCAGTCACCAGGTCATCATCCCTCGCGACCCGCAGTCCGGACAGCCAACCGGTCAACGCGTTCACAAACCC
Source organism: Pseudomonas sp. CVAP#3 (assembly GCF_018986375.1). Lineage (NCBI taxonomy): Bacteria > Pseudomonadati > Pseudomonadota > Gammaproteobacteria > Pseudomonadales > Pseudomonadaceae > Pseudomonas > Pseudomonas sp. CVAP#3. Next base: position 17,495 of record NZ_JAHMSC010000026.1, on the reverse strand, counting down.
CTGATGATCACCAAAATCTTCGACAGGTCCTCGCCACTGCTTTTCGCGGCCCTGACCAGCGGCGAGCAAATGACCGAATGCCACATTGAGTGGTACCGAACCTCAACTCTTGGTACTCAGGAGCTCTACTTCACCACCACCCTCGAAGACGCCATCATCGTAGAGATCCAGTCGCGCATGCCCAATTGCCAGGATCCTGGCAACGCGCACTTCACTCACCTGGAAGATGTGTACTTCAGCTACCGCAAAATCACATGGGAGCATGTCATCTCCAATACATCCGGTTCTGATGACTGGCGTGTTCCAATCCCAGGCTAAGGCTGCACCACCGATTCGTTGCAGCGGCCAGCGTTGCTAATGGCATCCAAAAACCCAAGTGCGCAAGAAGTTGCGCACTTACCTTCTGAAAAACACCACCCCATCCTGCTCCAGGCCACACCACACAAGGCCTGTAGCCAAGTGCGCAAGAAGTTGCGCAGCACTGTGCAACTTCTTGCGCACATTAGCGACTTTTCCTACAGCAAAACAGGGCAAGTCCGACGCTGGCAACGCATATCTACTTGATTTATATGCGAAATGTACTACATGGCACGAAGCTTGAGATGTAGGAGTACCCACCGGGCGATTTCGCCTCCCGGGCACCCTCATTTATTTAGCAAGGAGAGCATCCATGGCTACACCAGCGTATATGTCCATCACTGGCACCAAACAAGGCCTGATCACTGCCGGTGCATTCACCGCTGATTCGATTGGCAACACCTACCAGGAAGGTCACGAAGACCAGGTCATGGTTCAGGGTTTCAGCCACGAAGTGATCATCCCGCGTGACCCGCAGTCCGGCCAACCCACCGGCCAGCGCGTTCACAAGCCAGTAAAAATCACCAAGGTTTTCGACAAGTCCTCGCCACTGCTGCTGGCTGCCCTGACTTCCGGCGAGCGTCTGACTTCTATCGAAATCAAGTGGTACCGCACTTCGGCTGCCGGCACCCAGGAGCACTACTTCACCACCAAGCTTGAAGACGCGATCATCGTCGACATCAAAGACTACATGCACAACTGCCAAGACCCGGCGAACTCGCACTTCACTCACCTGGAAGACGTAGAGTTCACCTACCGCAAAATCACCTGGACCCACGAAGTCTCCGGTACTTCGGGTTCCGATGACTGGCGCTCCCCGGTCGCTGGCTAAGTCTGGCCGACCGTTTCAAGACATCGGCCAGATCTGCTGGTCGATGTTGTTTGCGCCACCCAAGAATTCTTGCGTTCGTTGATCGCCCACTCAGGGCTTGATGGATGCTGCTGCACTGCATGAGGAACAACGGATGTTCGCGCCGGCCAATCAGACTCACTTCGCCTTGACCGTAGAAGGTCTGGCAAACGGTCTCCAGGTACTTGCCCTCACCGGTCGAGAAGCCATCAGTCAGCCATTTCAGTTCGACGTCGAACTGGTCAGCGAAAACCCGTCCCTGGACCTCGAAAGCCTGTTGCACAAACCGGCGTTTTTGCAGCTCGCGCAAAACGGCACGGGCATTCACGGGCAGATCTATCGCGTGGCCCAAGGCGATACCGGTAAACGGCTGACCCGCTACTCGGTGACCCTGCGCCCGCAGCTGTCTTACCTTGCGCACAGCATCAACCAACGCATCTTCCAGAACCTCAGCGTGCCGAAAATCATCGGCCAGGTCCTCGAAGAGCACGGCATCCAAAGCAATGCCTACGAATTCAAAGTCGGGGCGATTTATCCCGAGCGCGTGTATTGCGTTCAGTACGATGAATCGGACCTGCATTTCATCCAGCGCCTGTGCGAGGAGGAAGGTATCCACTACCACTTCCAGCACAGCGCCACCGCCCACAAGCTGGTGTTCGGCGATGACCAGACGGTGTTCCCGAAACTCGCGCCCGTGGCCTACCAGCAAGACTCCGGCATGGTCGCCAACGACCCGGTGATCAAGCGCTTCGACCTGCGCCTGGAAACCCGCACCAGCCGCACCACGCGCCGCGACTACGACTTCGAAAAACCACGCATCACCCTCGAAAGCGAGTCCCGTGGCGACACAAAACCGGACCTCGAAGACTACGACTACCCAGGCCGTTTCATCGACCGCGAACGCGGCAAGCACTTGGCCAAGCGAAGCCTTGAACGGCATCGCAGCGACTACCAACTGGCCGAAGGCAAAAGCGATCAGCCGCTGCTGGTCAGCGGGCATTTCCTCGCCCTGAGCCAACACCCTAAGCCTAAGTGGAACGACCTCTGGCTGCTCACCGAAATCCTTCACGAAGGCAAGCAGCCGCAAGTGCTGGAAGAGTCGGTAACCAGCAACACCACCGACCTCAAGGACGACTTCCACCAGGGCTACCGCAACCGCTTTCGGGCCACACCGTGGGACGTGCCCAACCGCCCGCCGCTGGTGCATCCGAAACCGCGCATTCTCGGCAGCCAGAGCGCCGTGGTCACCGGCCCTAAAGGTGAAGAGATCCACTGCGACCAGTACGGTCGGGTGAAGGTGCAATTTCACTGGGACCGCATCGGTGCGGCCGACGACAAGACCAGCTGCTGGCTGCGCGTCTCGTCCGCCTGGGCCGGCGCCCACTACGGCGGCATCGCCATCCCGCGGATCGGCATGGAAGTGCTCGTCACCTTTCTCGAAGGCGACCCCGACCAGCCGCTGATCAGCGGCTGCCTGTACCACAAGGAAAACGTCGTCCCCTACGACCTGCCGGCGAACAAAACCCGCAGTACTTTCAAGAGCCTCAGCTCACCCGGTGGCGGTGGCTACAACGAGCTGCGCATCGAAGACAAGAAAGGCCAGGAACAGATCTTCCTGCACGCCCAGCGCGACTGGGATGAAAACATCGAACACGACCAGAAGATCCGCGTCGGCAACGAACGCCACGACACCGTCGAGGCCAACAGCTATAGCGAGTTCAAGGCCGAAGAACACCACACCGTCCACAAAGACCGCAAAGTCGAAACCCGCGCCAACGACCACCTGACCGTCGGCATGAACCAGCACATCAAAATCGGCACCGGCCAGTTCATCGAAGCCGAGCAGGAAATCCACCTCAGCAGCGGCCTGAAAGTGGTGCTCGAAGCCGGCAGCGAACTGACCCTCAAGGGCGGCGGCAGTTTCATCAAGATCGACGCCGGCGGCGTGACCCTCAGCGGGCCGGCGATCAACATGAACAGCAGCGGCAGTCCGGGCAGCGGCACGGGTGCTGCGCCGATATTGCCGGGGCCGTTGAAGCAGGCGGATTCGGACAAGGCCGGGCAGTTGCTGGTGCCGGCGCAACGGCAGGCGCTGATGCGCGGTACCCCACGCTGTGAGATCTGTGAGCAAGCGGCGAAGGAGCCAGCGGCGAAGGAGAACGCTAAGTGAACAATGTTTCCCAGGCCAATTTCTTGCTGATTGATGGTGTATTGCGGCCCGACGCGATTACCCATCTGTACCAGCGTAGCGAACCGTTGGAGATTGAACCGCTGTACATCGGAACGCGATGGCAAGAGCTGCATGACCTGGGCCCGATATTGGTATCGCTTCGAGGCTCATCCCTCTTGATCAGCGAGACGCTCCAAAACGCCATTCAACCGGCAGACGCCAGTCTTTTGTACAGTCTCGCGCCGATGAATATCGTAGCGGGCCATTTGCGGCGCTTCATTGCTCCGCCGGATGTACTTGGCAGCAACGCTCTGCTGCGTTTTGCCGACCCATTGGTGGCACGTTATTGGTTAGGTAGCTATCAAGGTGCGCACTTGGATGCAATTCTTGGCCCGATAGAAGCCTGGCACGTGCCTGAAAGCCAGCACTCCTGGGAGCTTGCGGAGTCATCCGAATGGCGAAGCATTTTTCGTGCTGCACCTCCCCCTGAGTGGGTGGATACCTACGCTCAATTGGGAGAAGTACAGCTGAGTGCGCTGGACCAGGCAGCCCGTTGGCGCTTCATGGAACGGCTAAACCAGAGTTTCGAGCGACGCCATCCTCAGCTCCTGGCACAACTGGATAACAGTACCCGGACTCAGTGGTTCAATAAGCGGTTGGATGAAGCCGATGCCTGGGGCCTGTCGAGCGAACGTAGCCTCGCGATCTGGGTCGAATACACTTTGCGATGGGGCGAAGGATTTACGCTACGCCCCAACTCCCCCTATCAGCACTGGTTGGCCCGTACACCCAAGGCGCTGAAGCTTTCACCAGAGTTGCGTATCCAGCAGATGGATGATGATTGCCTGGACGTCGAAATGATCAAGGAAGTGTGATGACTCAGCCCGCAACAGAAGCCCAACTGAAACAGGCTAGACGTAACCAAGAGTTTACCAACACCCCTATGGGGAAGGGCCAATGTCCATTGATGCAGGGGGAAGTAGCTATATTTCCGGTGCGTTATGCTTTGGACGAGTCCCCGATAAAAAAGGGCAGCCGCCAAGGGCCACATCCACTGCCAAAAAACTGGTCAAGCAAACCGCCAGAGCTGAAAACACGCAGTTATACCCTGCGCCAATTGCGCGACGGTTGGCTCTATGTGTGGAACAGTATCGACAAGACCTTTCATGAGTACCAGATAAAAGCCGAACAGTTCATTCGTCACAAGTGGACCGACAGCCAGCTTAACAAGGACGTGCGCAACAACCCGGGGGAGACGCACCCGTACCTGCTCTATCCGCGACGTAGCCAATTGCGTATCGCTTACTCGCCTGTGCAATGGACCTGGCGCATGTGCGAGTTGATGCGCAACAGTGCCACCGAACAAATCCCATGGATGCGTAAGATTGATCTGCCAGCGTTTTGCGGCAGCGGGAAAGTCGCCCACGGTGACGCGATCACAGAGCTTGGTAAAAGTGTCGCGGATATTCTGGTTTCGGGCAAAAAAGCCCCGACCTTCACCAGCACCCTTTTGCCGACCAAAGCAACAGACGCTGGCGCTCCGTTCAAGCCGGCCTTTGAAGAAGCCCTGGTACGCGGCAAAGTTCCAGCACAGGATACTGCCCTCTTCGTCGCTCTGGATGATCCACTGGCGATGGTCGATGACCTGAACATGAACCTGATCGGTCGGCTCATGGAACAAAGTCAATTCGAAGCCCTGCATCAACACAAACTGCAAAGTGCGTTTGCCGTGCAGAATTTGTGTGGGTTCGATGCCGATCCTTTCATTCCGCCCTCGATCAAAGACCCGATTCAGCGGCAAGCCTATACCGATGACCTGTACACACTTCTGAAAACCAATGATGAAGTCGAACGGGGTAAGGATCTTGTATCTGCCGAGGATAGTTGGCAGGTAGATTTGGGAGCCGCATCGACAGTTTCTGCCGCCCAAACCCCATTCAAGGCTAAATGGGGGCAACTGCCCGATCAAAACAAATGGCAAAAAGCCCTTGAAGAATGGAACGCCAAACGCTTTTGGCGCGAGGACGTGCGCTTTGACGAAGTACAGAAGTACCTGAGCCAGACCACCACCGAGGCACAACGGCTCCACGACCATTGTCAACGCAGCGAGCGTGATCTGATCACCTGGCTCGACCAACTCAGCCCCAGCGCTGAGGCGGTCTACCACGATACCTGCAATGAAGACCAAGCCAGTCTGCTTCTGGAGACCGCCCACGCTATTTACACGGCACTGGGCAATGGGGAGAACGGGCAAAAGTGGTTGTGCAAACAGGCCAGGCAACCGAGCACACTGTTCAGCTTGGCGCTGTTCAACTTCAACCCGGAAGTCGCCACTTTGATCAAGAAGGTGACGCACAACTTCAGCACTACCGGCAAGCTTGATGACCAGGGCAGTGAAGGCGACGGCAGCTCACCCGCGTTGGCTCCGACCTCCTCGGGCGATGCCACGAACATTGGCACCCGCACCGGTGAAATCAAAGCGGTCTTCGACCTGGAGGTCGTCAAGAACAGTAAGTTATACAAGGCCATGAGCAGTGCCGCCAAGCAAGCCATGACCACGCTGATCAAGGTCGCCAACAACCAGGCCAGGGACGCCTGGCATGGGCTGAGCACTCTGCTGTTACCGGCGATGAAACAACAAGCGGCGCTGACCCTCGCCGCGCCCCAGGTGTTGATTTCCACCGAAATTTCCAGCGCCACCCAACTGACCTTCAACCCGACCTACCAGCGCGACTACCAGGCCTGGCTGCTGGAGGTCGTAACCGTGAAGAATAAAATAAGGGGCGAAAAAGGAGTATTGCGCCGTCCCGGTGCGGCTTACGATCAACGCTCAGCGCGCCTCTCTCTGCAATCCCATGAAGAGCAATTGAAAAATCTGCTCTTGAAACGTCCCAATCAGATCATCGCCAAAGCGTCTGGCAGCACTCGTCTGCGTGTCGGCATACCGCAAATCAATAGTTGGCTCGCCGACCTGGGACAATCCGAGGTGATGGCGCAACTGAAAGTTGCAGGCACCCAGGAGTATCTGACACGCACCAAAGCCTGGATGGGCCAGAACCTGGGCAATGCCCTGCCCGCCTTGGTGGTCGGTTTGAACCTGTGGAATGTCTATAGCAGTGCCAAACAAGCGCAAAACGACGGTAAGTTTTCTGCCGATGAATGGCGCACTGTGGGTGCTAACGCCGCCTACGCTGCCAATGCTATTGCGGCGCTGTGGGTCGGGCCGGCGTGGAGTCGTGCGGGAGAGATGACAGCTAACCTGGGTACTGAAACCCGGAAGGTGGCTCAGGCTGGGTACTCAGAATGGTTACACGAGGCTAAAACCACGTCCGGTGGGAGCGCCCAAGCAACAGCTGCTAACGAGATGGCGACAGTATCGAAAGGCTTGATTTGGCGCACAGTGACGTGGGCGGCATTGGGAGGCATGGCGACCGGGCTTGAGGCTTGGCAGCTGTCCAATGACATTGATGGCGCCACCAGTGAGGAAGAGAAAAACGCACTTAAGTGGAAGTTTCGTATAGTCACAGGGATGTCTATTGTTGCCACGGGCCAACTAGTTGGCGCAGGCCTTGGCTCTTGGTTTAGCTTTGCCTGGGTGATGTCCACTCCGGTGACGATCATGGTGGCGGTCCTCGGGATTGCCTATTTGATGATCACCATGGCCGCCAACCGCTACAAACGCGAGGGACTGCGTCTGTGGCTGTACCGTTGCAGTTGGGGACGCGGGGCAACACCTGAATGGCTAGGTGATGAGGGCCATCCAAAACAGATGCAGGCCCTGCTGGAGACCCTGCAACGACCGAGCGTCGTGGGCAGAGCCTTGTATTACGGCGGCGGTAGTACCCCGAGAAAATGGTTGGGCTTCTGGGTGCAGGTCCAAGTGCCTAACGGGTTGGCGGGCAAAGAAGTGACCTTGCAACCGGCGATGATCGAAAAGAACTATTTTTCTAAAGATGAACTGCAAACCACAAAAAGCAGCTTTTACGACCAGTTCCTCAACGGAAACTGGGTAGATCCGAAGCTGCTCGGACAGTTGCCCGACGGCGCCGGCAGTAAAACCAGCCCGGCTGACTTCAGTTACACCAGCACCGAACAGCACCGTCTTTGGCAAGTGTGGATCGACACCTCGACAAACAGTCCGGTCCTTGAATTGGAGATCAAGTATCCGGCCGGAGTGCTTCAGCGCACTGACGGACGCGGCTATATGTTTCGATTGGCGCTTGAGTGGGCCGCGAGTGAAGCTGACCGAGCCAACAATGCCTTTAGTGGTGAGCTAAAGGACGACATCGTACTGACCAAAAAAAGCACACAGCTGTTGAAGCTGGCCGTCCCTAACTGAATGAATCAATGAGCCCTACGATGTTCAATTTTGACAAAGCACTTGAGCTGCCGTCGCAACTCCAATGGAAGTATGCCGACGAACCAGAACTGTTGGGATGGACGATTCGGGCGCGCAATTACAATACGCTTGTGGCTAATAGCATGTTTGCATTTATGTCAATTGTAATAATGGGGGGGGCGTATGCCGTATATTCTGTTACGACTCCTGGTGAGAGTTACCTTTCTCGCATATCGGCTAGTGTGGGTTTTTATCTGTTAATGTCATTTACGATTTCGGGCATGACCCACCAACGAATGAACTTTGCTTATCGCTTTACTCAATCCGGAGTGGAGTATTGCAAGTGGAAAAATTTCCCCAAATGGGCATTGACGTTTTTAAAATGGTTTGCCGGCATAACGGCGATTATTTTTATCTTCCTGGCGACCATTGATCCGACATTCCTGATCGGCGCGCTGATAGGCCCGGGAGGGATGGGCTTGATGTATCTCTCGATGGCGAACTCAAAGAGCTACCAAGAAATGCAAACTGAATACCATCACTATGCATTCAAGTGGGCAGAACTCACACAGCTCGCCATTGCTACCAATAGAGAAGTAGTCGATTTAAAATACAGCATCACCCTAGAGGGAAAAGACTATATAACCAAATGGAGTCTTAATGTTTTTTGCAAGCGAAAACAAAAAGAAATCGTAGCAGGGCTCATCAAACCTTATTTATCTCCTGGCGTACCGTTTATCAAAGCCAAAGTTAATGTGCCGCTTAGCACTGACTAACGTTTGGTATGTGTGGTGCATACAACTACTTTTGTTACCGCCAACCGCCTCGCGCAAATAACCCCGCCCGGCGGCGCCCGCGCCTTCAGCTACAACCCTTATGGCCGCGTTACTGCCGAACACGAGGAACCGGGCCTTGAAGAGCCTGGAATAGGAGCGGCGTGCTGGCTGCATGAAATCCCTGCTTAAAAGGCTAGAACTTGCATTTTCGCCCCCTTTCCACTTTACTTCATCGAACTGCAAATTTGGTACCCTACACAGGTGTTAGCAACCAGTGCAGAGGACCAAGGCTATCTCTATCAATTAGAATTTTAAGCAACGGGAAAAACAGCAGCCGATGGCTTAAACACTACACAGCTTCAAGTGAAATTCTCTAGTCGCGCCGGAGCGATGGTTTTAGCCGTTGCGGAATAAGAAACTGCTATGACACAAGCAAGCGGAAACAAATCTTTGAACAAAAGTCATACTGATAAAAACCCAGATAGTTCGAAAGAAGAAAGCAGCATATGCCCCAGCCTAGCTGGGGAGGCACTTATGAGTTGGACAACGAAAACTATTAAGTCACCTCCTAAAGAAATCATAAAAGCACAATTATGGCTGATTGCAGGCGCAACACTGATGAATCTCCTCGCGACTTTTATTGCATGGAGCAACTTACCGAAATACACTCCCGGATTGATTAGCGCATATATATTGTCATACAGCATGACGATATATTTTATATTGATATTAAGGCAAAAAACCATCTTCAACTATTGCATCACAAGACAAATGGGGAAAATAGAATACTTTCGCCACTACCCAAACTTTGCCGCACCCATGTTCAAATATCTTGCTATTTTCACAGTGGTTTCATTTTTTATAGCAGCACTCTATACAGGCTCATTTTTACTTTTGATAGGTCCGGCGGCGATGGCGCTGGGAGCTGCAAGAATGCTTTTTGGTTGGAAGAATGAGGTAAAGCACCTGCAAAGCTCTCCATGGAATGAATATAACTTCGTAACGATAGATCGCAAGCGGCTCATAATTATTGCCCATCGAACAAATCAAACTATCGGATTCGAAGCGCGCTTTCCGAATAAACAGCTCCTCGATCAATACTTACAAACACTAAAAACCGTAATCCCGACCACCGTTACACACACCGAAAAAAGTTGGGAATGGTAACTACTAAATCCCCATGGACTTGATCACCCATTTGCACTCCCACCGAACAATACTAACGGGGCTCCCTCTTCACTTCGTGGTTATCGTGCAACAGTTTCAACTGAATTACCTTCAGGTACAGATAGCCCATTGAAAGTATTGACGATCTGACGCCTGTATTTCAAGCCAATGTGGATAGTTTCATTACGGCTATAAAAAACGCAGGAGGTAGCGTTGCAGTTTCTGCAACTTATCGCCCCAAGGAGCGTGCTTATTTGATGCACTATTCGTTAGCAATATCGAAAGGAATTATTGCACCAGAAGACGTGGCTACAATGGACGGCGTAACCATTGACTGGGTTCATAGTACATCAGCACAATCAATTAGCGCCGCCACCAGTATGGCGTCGGGCTACGGAATTGTTTATCCACCGGCTCTTGCAAATCGGCACACAGAGCGTAAAGCTATAGACAAGACAACCTCCAACATGTCTGGAAAAACAATCATAGATGCTTCTGGCGCCTCTATTTTGATTAATAACTGAAGCGACTTAAACCCCGTAGGTGCTACATATGGAGTTAAAAACCTTGTTTCCGACCCACCACGTTGGTCACCAGATGGACATTAAACATGTTCTATTCATCCTTTTAACCATTTTTTCAACGTCAGCGCCTGCCCAAAATATCGGGTTTGGATTCATTAAAAATGATCCGGACGGGAAGACTTATTTATATACCACTCAGGAAGTTGCAATCGGCGAAGCCATTTCAGTCCAGGCCCCTGAAGCTAACGGAACCGCTGCTTGCTGCAAGTTAACAAAGTCAAATGGAGAAAAATGGCAACCGGGCGATGTAACCGACCTGCTCAACGAGTCCGACATGCACGTCTACGGGCTCGACATTCAATATAAAGAACCTTTTATCGGCATAGCTGTAGTTGGCAAAAACGCAAATGGAAATGGCGCCACAGCGGTTGAGGTTAAGGGTCAACGTACAATAATCAGCACCTGTTTAAGCCAAGAAGGTATCCATCTCTTCTCAAGAAAAAATGGAATGTTGAACGGTCACTTATACTTAAACCTTGGATACGATATAGAGCCAAGTTCTAATTCTTGCGAAACGGAAAAGCACCGTTCCGCACCGACCGACGTATCCAGCTACATCGAAAGTAGAGATAACTGTGACTCTCTACGCGGCGATATCCCTGAGCCGGCCCCCACCGACCCGGGCAACCTCAACCGTGTCATCAGCGATATCAATAAATACTGCAAGGGCACAGACCAAAAACTGAAGCAGTTGAAAGAGAAATATTCTGGCAACGAAAGCATTATGAAATTGCTCTCTACTTATGAAGAGAACATTGAAGCGGACATGAGTTTTTAGATTCCCTCATCAGGGACGGCTGTCGTGACATCTGAAAACATCATTCCACAGGTTTGGTTATCCAAAAACCCACTGCTACCGACTGGCAGCCGGTGATGCCGTACCTCGCCGAGCTGAAACCCCGCTCGGCGTTCCTTGAATAGATTGCCGAAACCGATGCCGAAGATTGGGGCTGGCTGGCGGTTTTCAGCAGTATGCCGGACGTGGTGTTCGAACACCTGCGCAGCCTGACTCAGGTGCGCATGCCGGACGGGACTGGAGTGATTTTCCGGTTTTGGGATGGGCGGCATATCTATCGATCCTCGAAGGCCTCGGCGCTGGGGCCGGTGAAATTCTGCCGGTGTTTGATCGCTACCTGATCAATGGCCAAAACCTGGAAGTCGGTGTACGAAGCGTGCCGCCGGCCAAGGCGTGGCCGTGGTGGGAGGTGCCGCAGACGTTGCTGGATCGCCTCGCGACCGAAGACCCGTCGACTCTGATCGACAACCTGATGCAATGGCTGAGCGAGGAACGCCCAGACATTTACGCCACTTACGAATATGACGCCTTCGGCCGCCGTATTGCCAAATACTGTCGAAAAAATGAGCAAAATCTCTTATCCTTAAACTCTCCAAGGGAGCAACTACCAAATGTATCCAAAAGACTTTGTTGCCGGACTCAAAACAACTGTCATAGACGAAAACATTTCTATTTACAAAGATATATTTTTCAACACACCCATTGAGACTGCAACCGACGAGTACTGGAAGCGAGCATTATCCCTATTCAAATCGTTGCCCATCGAACAGCAAGACGCTTTTTTTGAAATTGTTAGGCAGGCCATGGTTGACACGACATCGAATATCCTTGGAATTATCGATGGAGTTAGTACAATTGATGGTGCACATGATGAATTCTCACTTACTTACGGCGAGGATCACAAAACACTAACTGGTGACTTGCAGAGTTTATTTTTGGCAGAGAAGAAAGGTGACGGATTTATTTCCTAGGCACACGGTAAAAATAAATCCGCCCCCCCTTTTTGTTTGTGATTACTAAAAGTGAAACCCATCCCCGACCTATCCAGCCTGCGCAACTTGCTTTTCATTTTCGACATAGACTACACAGTTGACGAAGAACGCGAGGAAATAATAGCGTCAAAAAATGTGAACGACAGTAGAGAACTATCAGCGTTATTTGATCAGGTATTACGACCAGAGTTCGTCGCCTACTCTAAGAGCGCCCGCGACCGTTCCATACACACTTTAAATATTTGCTTGGAAAAAGACGAAAATTTCAACTCAGTTTTCGACAAGTTAAGCACCTACTTTGATGATGACGTTGAAGATCACCGACATTTTATGAAAATACTTCTAGAATGCTTAACCAGGTATGAGCGGAGCGTCCCCAAGCAGCCATAAAAAACCAAAAGAAAGGTCGAATGCGATCGACCGGTCACCCAATGTACACTTTCTGTTCATTGATTGGGGCTGGTAAAATAAGAAAAAGGAGATGTATTTATTTTCTAGGTGTTCAATGAAAATAAATCCCCTTTTCGGGATGAATCCTTGGAGGAGCTGCCGAAAGCAAATGGCGAACCAAATGAAAAAGATAAAATTTGCTGATGTACTTTCTGATGCTGAGAACCTAGACTGGGAAGACGCACTTTATTTACCAAAAAATAAAGAAGAATGGGCTCTGGATTGCGAAGCAATTATCGAAAATCCAGACAACTTCGAAGATTATGATACTGATGACAATCCGATAGAAATATCGAAAATAAATTACAGACACGTATTACTTTGCGACGACCTAACATCTATTATAAAAAACCTACAAGAGCAAAACATCTCATATGATTTAGATTTGACCTACAAAGCGTTTATTTTTTACATCGAGAATGACAGCTTTATTAAATTGAAGACTTAGCTCGAAAGACAAAGAAAGGGGACAAGGTTCCTCAATATTGGAGCGGAGTACAACCGAGGTAAAAAATGATACCCAAACACTTAGTTAGTCTGATAGAAAAACAACCAGGCAACACACATAGAACAAACAAGGACTTGGCTATAAGCGCCCTTGAAACACTTGGAGTCTCTCGAGACAGTGAGTTCGGTAGATTTTATATAAATTACCTACCTGATAATTTCCAGAGCTCTGTGTCTGACGAATACATCTGTGACGTATCCGAGCCCACAGAGCAGATCCTGATGGGAACCGAATTCATTCACAACGTATGGGAGCTACCAGAAAGCTATATAAGCTTTACCTCCTTGCAAGGTGAGGGAGGTTACTTGCTTGACAAGAGGAGTGGTGGTGTTTGGGACTTCGACTTAGCTCAACGGGAAGACTTCGTATCCGGCCTGATTCCTCCCAAATGGAATAGCTTCTTTGAGTTTATCAGGTGGTATCTTTCACCTGCCGAATAAAACAAGCAATAACAAAGGGGCAGACTACGTTGTTTTAAGAGAAGTTATTATCTAAAAAAGCAAGAAAGGAGACGGATTTATTTTATAGGCGCTCAATGAAAATAAATCCGCCCCCCTTTCTCTTTTATTCAGCGAACTAAAACATGGAAGAATATTATTGGTACAACAGCTGCCCAGTTTGCAACCAAGGGCGATTAATAATCACCAACGACATCACAAACGACAGACTTTACCTACACTGCGAGGAGTGTGAGATGGGCTGGCTTAACCCAGGCGATGCCGACAACAACAAAAATGGCTTCCTTACACTACTAGTAGAATTTGAGACAGCGAATCCAGACCTTGAGTTCATAAAAGAGAAAGAGTGGTTGAGCCTTGCAAAATATTCATTTGAAGAGTAGCGCCCGCACAAACACACCTTAAGATAAAAATAAGTTAAATAGACTAATTTAGTCTCCAGATGCTACACTAAAAAATTAGTTTATTTTTCTATTTTCCGCACAGCAAACAACTAAATAAAAACACAAGGAAGTCATCGTTTGATTCTCAATACACCACTGTTCAAATCCGTCAGTGCGATAGCTGCTGCTTTTTTTGTCACCTGCAACGCCTGGGCTCTAGAGCCCCGCGAGATGTATGCGGCGATGAAAACAGGGGCGTGCACGCCTAACTCCGAACTGTTGCATGAACAAGCCGTCAACGGAGTGGTCGAGGCTCAACTGGAGTTCGGTCGCGCCATCAACCAGAACCTTTGCGGCGTGGTCGAAAGCTGGTCTCCGGGCATGCCCGAAGATTGGTTCCGCAAAGCCGCTGAGCAGGGCAATGCAGAAGCGCAAGCCGAGCTAGGGAAAGAACTGGTAGGCAATTGGACGGTCGAGGGCGAGGATGAGGGGGTTTACTGGTGCCTGAAAGCCATTGAACAAGGGAACGCTGCGGCCCAGTTCAGCTTGGCCCAGGTCTACCATCGGGGCGGTCTATCGATACATAATCTCAAGGACATGAACAAGGCGTTGCAGTATTACAACCAGTCAGCGGCACAGGGAAATGTGTCGGCATACATGCTGTTAGGTGGTATCTACGAAGAAGGTAAAGAAGTACCCGAAGATAGTGCTGTAGCCGCTCAGTGGTATCGAAAGGCTGCGGAAGCTGGCGACTCCTATGGGCAGCTCAACCTCGCCGATATGATTGCCGAGGGACGAGGCGTCAGCCGTGACGACAAGGAGGCTTTTGCCTGGTACAGCAAGTCAGCAGCGCAAGGCAATGATGTCTCCCAATACCGAATGGGACGGATGCTGGAGCAGGGGGTTGGCACCACTCGCAACGAACGCAAGGCCGCCCAGCTCTATCAACAAGCCGCCGAAGCTCAATTCGGTAAAGCGCAGCTTGCACTGGGCAAAATGTACGCGGCAGGACGAGGCGGTCTTCCAAAGAGCAAAGCCAAGGCGAAATACTGGATAATCAAGGCCATTGATCGAGGAGCTCCACAAGCTAAAGAGGAGCTTCAGAAGCTTTGAATCAGAAAGGGACAGACGACGTTACTTTAAGCGTGGTCCTTAACCACAAACGTGGACTGTCCCTTAATGGCCAATACTGGTCTCCCCCTAAAGTCTAGAGTTTCGCACCAATGATACGAGACAAACTATATGAGACAGTCAAACGCTATGGCTTTACCGTAGCGTCATTTATCGACCACCAAAATGTCTTTTCTTCTTGGTCAATCACTGTCAGAAAAAATAATAACAACTACATCATTGAACACGAAGGAAGAGATAATTGGTTAATCATTTATTGCGAAAGAGCGCCAAACAAACTCGAAGAGCTTGATAAAAAAATTTCTCATGCAATGACTGACGATGACAAAATTTTTCAATGTGGAATATGGTTGTCAGCCATTGTATAGACCGTCCCAATTCAGATTGGTTACAGAGCCTTGCGCAAAGCCGGAATAAAGAAAGATGATGCAAAAACCTTGATCAGAAGTGCTGATGAGCACTTCAAGGCTATTGATGTTCAGTCGGAGACTCCGACTCGCATACCAGGGAGCAGACGAAAATGAAGATTGAGAAGAGTCTCGAATTGGAAATAATTGATCTGATTGAGGCACTAGTTAATGGCGACTTCGATAAAATCTCTGCCAAAAACTGGTATGGCAGACTCAACAAACCGGATATCGAGGCAAGAATCTCTGAGCACGCTAATACATTGGTATTACCTCCAGCCTCTTTCGTAGAGAAGATAGATACTTATGAGTACAAGGATGGCTCTGGCTTAGCGCTCGACGTTCCACTGTGGACAGAGGAAGAAGGAATGAGCGACTTGACCCTTTCCCTTGAGTTGATATATGAAGAAGCCAAAACAAAGCTTCAAATGACTGACCTTCGTATCCTATGAAAACCTGCGGCGCATTATCTCAAGTAAAAATGGACGGATTTATTTTCTGCGGACTCAATGAAAGTAAATACGCCGCCCTCTTTCCTCCAGCATAAAAAGTTTAGAACAACTTATTGAAAAAAACAAATCGACGACTTTAAACCAGGTGAATCATGCAGAGCTATCAAGACCTGACAAACAAACTAGATACATCTAGCGAGGAAACATTCTGGTTCGGCGCTTGCAGCAAAGACCAAATAGCCAAGCTTGAAAAAATTCTAGAGCTAAAGCTTCCTCAAGACTTTATTGATTTTTTGGAAACCTGCGGTGGAGGAGGTGTAGTTGAATCTGAGATCTGCGGCATTGAGAACAATGACGCTAGTCTAGAGTCCGGAGCAACGGTTAACTACAGCACAACGTATTGCCAAGCAAACTATGAGCTACCAAACAACTTAGCAGTAATTTACCTCAAGAATGATGAAGTTTGTTGGGCCATTGACTGCAGCACTACTGGAAATGGAAAAGTGCTGAGCTACGACCTTCTCAAAAATAAGATATCTAAAGTCATAGCAGTAAATTTCTATTCTTTCTTTGAAGAGTACGTCGAGCTCAGGTCATAAAGGCGAAAAATGGGGGACAACATTATTTTCTAAGCACTAGCAAAAATAAGCCCTCTCTCTATGAGAAAACAAATATGCCGCACGAAAAAATAATCGAACACCTTGGCGCTGAAACAAGGTTTTTCGAAGAAAAAGATCTGAGCACCCTCCACAAAGAAAATATCGCCATTCCAACAGAATTGGCCGAATTACTGAGCCATTTCAAAGGTGCGATTATTTTCACACGTGGTGCAAAATTCAAAACGCAAAGTAAAATCCCAGTCCGAGACAAGGAAAGATATATCGATTTAGACATAATCTACGGCCTAAACCCTGATTCAAACAATATATTCCTAAAAAACAAAACCTACGGCAACCAGATAGACAATGACTTTTATATTTTTGGCGAATCAGGTGGTGGCGATCAGTTTTGCATTAGCAAAAGAACAGAAAAAATCTATTATTGGTATCACGAAGCGACGAGCGACGACTGCTCATTATTCTACATAGCCCCATCTTTTATCGAATTCATAGAAAACCTAGTGCCCGATGATGAGAACGCAAAAATCGATTTTGACGAAGATGATGGAGTAATCAGTGCCCACTTTGATTTCTAGAAAAAGCAAAGATAAAATATTCTGAAGGGGGATGAGTTTATTTTCTAGGCACTTAGTGAAAGTCAATCCGCGCCCTTTTCCTGCTCCTCCCCAAAAAAGCCGTCCTAGGCCAAGTCTTAGGACATTTCCCGCATGCTGTAGCGACTTAGGTGAACTTGTTCCAAATCGATCACACGGATAGTCTTCACGAGTCGCCGCAAACTCAGCGGCCAGTTTTGACAGACTGAACAGTATCAAGGCATGCAAATGCCGCTATGCGGCTCCATAGCTCACGGAGCTTCACCATGAAAAAGATCACCCTCAAACCACTCAGCCTCACCGCCACCGATCCCCTCGACACCCAAAACCCGACCCAACGTCCCAACCCCATCTTCACCGTTACCCCCAACATCGACACTGAAACCCTGCGTAAGCGCTCCATAAACCCCACATTCAAAGTCACCATCTGATCCCCGATGCTGTGCTCCCGATTCCTTTCCG
>NZ_JAHMSC010000025.1:0-73108 GCF_018986375.1 Pseudomonas sp. CVAP#3 | reverse complement strand
CGGAAAGGAATCGGGAGCACAGCATCGGGGATCAGATGGTGACTTTGAATGTGGGGTTTATGGAGCGCTTACGTTCGATCCAGGCGTTGACGAACGACAGGAACGCCGTGCCGCCGGGATGTTGCGGATCGTAGAGAGCGCTCGGCGGGAATGGCTGGTAGTCGAAATCCATCTCCCGAGCGCTCATGCCAAACCCTAGCGCCGTGTCCACCGCATCCATCATGTGCAGGTAGTGCGCCCAGGTTTCCGCCCAGTCTTCCCACGGGTGCATGGTGGCGTAAGCGCTGACATGGCTTTGCTGCCAGTCCGGTGGAGCGCCCTGCTGGTAGTGCCGCTCCAGCGCCTCGGCGTAACTGACACGCTCATCGCCAAACAGTCCGCGAAACGCTTCCAGCCAAGAGCCGCTGGCGATCAGGCGATCCCAGTAGTAATGCCCGACCTCATGGCGAAAATGCCCGAGCAAGGTGCGATACGGTTCGCGCATCTGCACGCGGACGCGCTCGCGGTGAGGATCGTCGGCCTCTTTGATATCCAGGGTAATCAGGCCATTGGCATGGCCAGTGGTCGGCGACTTGCCCTCAAGATCGACGCCGACAAAATCAAACGCCAGGCCACACTCCTCATCGATTGACTTGGGGATCACCTGCAAGCCCAGGCTCACCAGTTGCGCGACCAGACGACGCTTGGCGATTTCCACATTGCGCCAATGGTCATGGTTTTCAGGGATCGACAGGTCGGGAATGGTCCGGTTCAGACTGCAGGCAATGCAGTGCACGCCCCAACCATGAGCCGGGAGCAGCCAGTTACAGGCGGCCGGCGTATCCAGATTGGCGCAACGGCGAAACAGCCCCGCCTCGGGCTCCGCATCAAGCTGCCAGGTATCGACTTCGAACCCCGGCGCGAGCGATGACAAACGACTCTGCTCAGGCTGATAACCCAAGGCTGCCGAGCAGGCAAGGCACTGACTGTTGCGAAAGAACAGCGACTGCCCGCAACGGCAATGCCAGACCCTGCCGTTACGCGAGCTTTCACCGATGAAGGGTGCGGCGATACGTGAGCTGAGTTGCTCGAAAAAGCGGTACATGGCGATCTCTCCCTGGGACTGCCAAGACTAGATCATTCTCGTACCATGATCGTTCCCGCTTTTTCTGCGCAGACAAAATCAAAAGATCGCAGCCTTCGGCAGCTCCTACGGTATACGTCGCCCCTCGTAGGAGCTGCCGAAGGCTGCGATCTTGACGATTTAGACAGTGATGCCGTGCCCGGCCAAAAACGCCACGAACGCTTCTTCGTCCAGCACCTTCAACCCCAGCTCATTGGCCTTGACCAATTTGGAGCCGGCGCCAGGCCCCGCCACTACACAGTAGGTCTTGGCCGACACCGAGCCCGCCACCTTGGCGCCGAGGCTTTCGAGCTTGTCCTTGGCGACGTCACGGCTCATCAACTCCAGAGAGCCGGTGAGCACCCAGGTCTGGCCTGCCAGCGGCAAGCCTTCGACGACTTTTTTCTCGCTTTGCCAGTGCATGCCAAAGTCGCGCAACTGCTGTTCGGCATCCAGCGCCAACTGACGGTTCTGCTCGATGGCGAAGAACTCCCGAACGGCGTTGGCCTGCTTCTCCGGCAACGCCTGGCGCATGTCCAGCCAGTCGGCGCTGATGATCGCTTCCAGCGAACCGAACTTGTCGGCCAGCTTCTGCGCCCCGCCCGGCCCGACAGAGGGAATGTTCAGCTTGTCGATCATTCCGCCCAGCGTGGTACTGGCGGCAAACTCGGCGCCCAATTCGCCCTGATCCTGAATCTCCAGGCCATGCTTGAGCAGTTCTTCGATCACCTTCCGGTTGTGCGCGTCTTCGAAGAAGCTGTGAATCTCGTAGGCGACTTCCAGCCCGACATCCGGCAAGTACGTCAGCACTTGCGGCAACGCCTGCTGAACCCGTGCAAGCGACGCCAGCGAACGCGCCAGGACCTTGGCCGTCTCTTCGCCGACATCCGGAATACCGAGGGCGTAGATGAAGCGCGCCAAACCCGGTTTCTTGCTGTCGGCAATCGCGCTCAGCAAGTTCTTGCTCGACAGCTCGGCGAAACCTTCCAGGTCGACGATCTGTTCGAAGCTCAAGGCGTACAAATCCGCCGGCGAACTGACCAGACCTTCATCCACCAACTGCTCGACGCTCTTCTCGCCCAGCCCCTCGATGTCCATGGCCCGGCGCGAAACAAAATGGATGATCGCCTGCTTGAGCTGGGCCCCACAGGCCAGACGCCCGACACAACGATATACCGCCCCTTCGCTGACCGTTTCGCGACCCTTGCTGCGCTTGACCAACTGCGTGCGCTCAACATGCGAACCACAGACCGGGCAGCACTCGGGAATCTGCACGGGACGGGCGTTTTCCGGGCGACGCTCGGCAACCACTTGCACCACCTGCGGGATCACGTCACCGGCGCGGCGAATGATCACCGTATCGCCGATCATCAAGCCCAGACGCGCGACTTCATCCATGTTGTGCAATGTCGCGTTGGACACGGTCACACCCGCCACTTTCACTGGTTTCAAGCGTGCAACCGGAGTCACCGCACCGGTTCGGCCGACCTGGAACTCCACGTCGAGCAACTCGGTGAGCTCTTCCATCGCCGGAAACTTGTGGGCAATCGCCCAGCGCGGCTCGCGGGCACGGAAGCCCAGCTCACGCTGCGAGGCGAGGCTATTGACCTTGAACACCACACCATCGATTTCATAAGGCAGCGCATTTCGGCGCTCGCCGATATCGCGGTAGTAATCCAGGCATTCACCAATGCCCTTGGCCAGTTTCAACTCGTGACTGACCGGCATGCCCCACTGCTTGAGTTGTTGCAGATTGCCGATGTGCGTGTCGGCGATCTCGGCCGAGACCTGGCCAAGACCGTAGCAGCAGAACTCCAGCGGGCGACTGGCGGTAATCTTCGAATCCAGCTGACGCAAGCTGCCCGCTGCGGCGTTGCGCGGGTTGGCGAAGGTTTTGCCGCCGGCTTCCAGTTGCGCGGCGTTCAGACGATCGAAACCAGCCTTGGACATATACACTTCGCCGCGCACTTCCAGGGTCGACGGCCAGCCGCTGCCCTGCAGCTTGAGCGGAATGTTGCGCACCGTGCGCACGTTGACGCTGATGTCTTCACCGGTGGTGCCGTCGCCGCGAGTAGCGCCACGCACCAGCATGCCGTCCTGATACAGCAAGCTGACTGCCAGGCCATCGAGCTTCGGTTCGCAGCTGTACTCCACCTCGGCGCCACCGCCAAACAAATCGCCGGCCGGCAAATCCAGACCTTCGGTGACCCGGCGATCGAACTCGCGCATGTCGTTTTCTTCGAAGGCGTTACCGAGACTGAGCATCGGCACTTCGTGCCGCACTTGAGTGAACGCTGCAAGCGCCGCACCGCCAACCCGCTGGGTCGGCGAATCGCTGGTGATCAGCTCGGGGTTTGCCGTTTCCAGCGCCTTGAGCTCGTGGAACAGCCGATCATATTCGGCGTCCGGAATGCTCGGCTCGTCGAGGACGTAGTAACGGTAGTTGTGCTGATCCAGCTCAGCGCGCAGCTCTAGAATGCGTTTTTCAACGGCGGTCATGGGTGCTCTCTCATAAAGCAAAAGAGCAGCCGAGGCTGCTCAATCTTCAAAATACGATAGCGTAAAGACGCAGATTCTGTGGCGAGGGAGCTTGCTCCCGCTCGGCGGCGAAGCCGTCGCAAACCAGAGTGGGGCCGCTTCACAACCCTGCGGGAGCAAGCTCCCTCACCACAAGAAGCTCTCTAGTCATAGAGAGCTTGACCATTCGATATCAGCGCTTCTGGGTCAGGGCGCGACGCTCGAACTCGACGATTCGTTGACGGTAGTGCTCGATGGTCTGAGCGGTCAGTACGCTGCGCTGATCGTCTTTCAGTTCGCCATTGAGCTCCTGAGACAGTTTGCGGGCAGCCGCGACCATCACGTCGAAGGCCTGTTTCGGGTGGCGCGGGCCTGGCAAGCCGAGGAAGAAGCTGACAGCCGGGGTGCTGAACAGATCGATATCGTCCAGATCGAACACGCCAGGCTTGACCGCGTTGGCCATGGAGAACAGCACTTCGCCGTTGCCGGCCATGCTTTCGTGACGATGGAAGATATCCATCTCGCCAAAGCGCAGACCGCTTTCCAGGATGTTCTGCAACAGGGCCGGGCCTTTGAAACCGCCCGGGTCACGGCAGATCACGCTGATGACCAGGACTTCTTCTGCCTGCGGCTGTTCTTTATTGACTGCAGCGCTCGACGATTTGGTTTCGTCCGGGAAATCATCACGGCTGCTGAAGCTCGGGCCGCCATCCAGGTCCAGATTCAAATTCAGGTCGCCCTGGGATGGCTCGCCACCACGCTTGCCGCGCTTGGAGCCCGATTCACGCGGCTCACGGGCAGGCATGCTCACCGACGGCAAGTCATGCTCGTCGAGTTGCGGTTCTTTATGGGTATCCAGCACGCGTGGCGGGCCCAGCAGTTCGGCACCACTGTCCTCGTCCGGCAGGTTCGACAGGCTTCGGTCCAGGCGAAACTTCAGCTTGCCCTTGCCGCCGCGCATGCGCCGCCAGCCATCAAAAAGAATACCGGCAATGACAATAATGCCGATGACGATCAGCCACTCGCGCAGACCGATTTCCATGTAATCCCGTGCCTCTATAAAAAATGCTGAAAAATAAGGGGTTTACAAGCTGTAAACCGCTTTAAAACGTGGCGCCAACTCTATGTTCTGAATGGCGTTTTGCCCACGCATACGAAAAATTGACATTAAACTAGCACGACCAAAGATAACTTTACACCGTCAGTCACAATGGCTTCAGCCATTATGTCGATTAGCCAGCATTCTCTGCGGGTAAAAATCCCTGATTCCCGCAAATATCTGGCCTACGCGCCATGACTCAGGCGTCCACCATCGCCATCGCCTCCTCGACATCCACGGCTACCAGACGCGAACAACCAGGCTCGTGCATCGTGACCCCCATCAATTGGTCGGCCATTTCCATGGCGATCTTGTTGTGGGTGATATAGATGAACTGCACCGTTTGTGACATCTCTTTCACCAATCGGGCATAGCGTCCAACGTTAGCGTCATCCAAAGGTGCGTCAACTTCGTCGAGCATGCAAAACGGCGCCGGGTTCAGCTTGAAGATCGCAAAAACCAGTGCCAGTGCCGTCAGGGCTTTTTCACCGCCTGACAGCAAATGGATGGTGCTGTTCTTCTTCCCGGGCGGACGCGCCATGATCGTTACCCCTGTATCGAGTAGATCTTCGCCCGTCAGTTCCAAATAAGCGCTGCCTCCACCGAAAACTTTTGGAAAAAGCGCCTGCAATCCACCGTTAATCTGATCAAAGGTATCTTTGAAGCGATTGCGGGTTTCCTTGTCGATCTTGCGAATGACGTTTTCCAGGGTGTCGAGCGCTTCTACCAGGTCAGCGTCCTGAGCATCCAGATAACGCTTGCGCTCGGACTGCTGCTGGTACTCGTCAATGGCCGCGAGGTTGATCGCGCCCAGTCGCTGAATTCGCGCAGCAATACGCTCGAGCTCTTCTTCGGCGTCTTTTTCGTTCGCTTCAGCCACCAGTGTGGCGAGCACCCCGTGCAGGTCATAGCCGTCTTCGAGCAATTGATCCTGCAAGGTTTTGCGGCGCACGGTCAGGGCCTGCCACTCCATGCGCTGCTGTTCAAGTTGACCACGGATCAACTGCGATTGCTGCTCGGCCTGGCTGCGGCGTTTCTCGGCATCTCGCAATTCACGATCGGCATCTTCCAGGGCGATCTGCGCGGCTCTCAACTCTTCGTCGACGCTCATGCGCTTGTCGAGCAACTCTTCAAGCTTGAGCCGCAACTCTTCCAGCGGCGCTTCGCCCTCCTCCAGATTAAGGCTGAGCTGCTCGCGCTTTTCAGTCAGGCGCTCGGACTGCAATTCCAGCCGCTCCAGCGCCTGACGGGTTGAATCGTGTTGTGCCTTGAGCGAGCCCAGACGCACCGCCAATTGGTGCGCGTGGTCTTTATGCTGACGAGCCTCCTGCCGCACCCGATCCAGGCGCTCGCGCAAGCTGTCGCGCTGAGCCAGCAGCAATTCGCGCTGTTCGGTGTCGATCGCCATGCTGTCGAGGGCTTCCTGCAATTGCAGGCGCGACTCGCCAATCTGTTCATGTTCCAGCGCACGCTGCTCAGCCAACTCACCGAGCTCTTCGTCGAGCCGCGTGCGGCGTAATGTCAGCTGCTCGGCCTTGGCTTTACCGGCCGACAGTTGAGCTTTCAATTCGCCTTGCTGGCGCGCTTCGTCTTGCAGCAAACGACGCAAGTGTTCGCGGCCATTCTCTTGCTGACGCTGCTGGGCGCGCAGGTTTTGCAAAGTGGTTTCCAGCGTCTCGACGGTGGCTTCACGCTCTTCACGCTCAAGCCCCAGACGCTGGATTTCCTGGCCGCGTGCCAACATGCCGCTCTCGGCCTCACCGGCGCGGCGCACCCGCAAAAAGTGCCGCCCAACCCAGTAGCCATCACGGCTGATCAGGCTTTCGCCGACCGCCAACCGGTCCCGTAGCGACAGCGCCTGCTCAAGACTGTCCACCGGCTTGACCTGCCCCAGCCACGGCGACAGATCGATCTGTGCCTCAACCTTGTCGAGCAGACTGCCGGGGATCCGCACACCATCGCTGGACGGGCTGAGCAAGCGCAGATCGCCTTGGGCAAAACCGGACAGATCGAAGCCCGCGAAGTCATCGACCAGTACTGCTTGCAGGTCGGCACCGAGCACGGTTTCCACCGCCAGCTCCCAACCCGCCTCAACCTTCAAGCCTTCAGCCAGACGCGGACGTTCGGCCAGATGCTGTTCACGCAACCACTCGGCGGCGCCGGTGCCCGGATCGAGCGCCGCTTGCTGCAACGCCTCCAGCGAGGCCAGGCGCCCGTTGAGCCGTTGCAAGTCACCCTGCGCCTGCTGCTGATTTTGCAGGGCCAGTTGCAGTTCCTGACGCAACTGCTCAAGCCGCTCGACTTGAGCTTCTTCGCTGGCCTGCAAATCTTCGAGCGTTGCCTCGCTGGCGGCGAGTTGTTCGTTGAGATCAAGGATCGCCGCGTCTTCTGGATCCGCCGACAACAGGTCGCGCTCTTCGGCCAAGCGACGTTGACGCTCGGCCAGGCGTTCCATGCTGGTTTCCAGCTGCTGGATGCGCGACTGCTGGACTTCGGCCTGACGCCGTGGCTCGGCCGAGCGCAGGTTGAAACTGTCCCACTGCTCCTGCCAGCCGTGCATGGTGGTTTCGGATTCTTCCAGCGCGGCGGCAGCCTCTTCAGCGGCGGCACTAGTGACTTCCTGCTCAGGCGTGAGCATGTCCAGCTCTTCGCCGAGAGTCGCCAACAAGGTGCGGTCATGACCCAGGTGCGACTCGGTTTCCAGGCGTGAACGCTCGGCTTCCTTGAGGTCGTCCTGCAACTGACGCAAACGCTGCTGGCCGTGCTGGATGCTTTGCTCGACCCGGGCGATGTCGCCGCCGACCGAATAGAAACGTCCCTGCACCAGATTGAAGCGCTCAGACAGGTCGTGATGACCGTCGCGCAACCGCTCGATGCTCGCATCGGCATTGCGCTGTTCAGCGACCAGGGCTTCGAAACTGATTTCCTGGTTGCCAATGATCGCTTCGCGCTGGCCAACCTGTTCGTTCAATTCCTGCCAGCGTAGCGCCGACAGTTGAGCCTTGAGCTGACGCTCTTCGGCTTTGTATTCCTGATACTTTTCGGCCGCCTGGGCCTGACGATGCAAGCGTTCGAGCTGACGTTCCAGCTCATCACGCAGGTCGGTCAGGCGCGCGAGGTTTTCGTGGGTGCGACGGATGCGGTTTTCGGTCTCGCGCCGACGCTCCTTGTACTTGGAGATCCCCGCCGCTTCTTCGATGAAGTTGCGCAGGTCTTCGGGCTTGGACTCGATCAGCTTGGAGATCATCCCCTGTTCGATGATCGAGTAGCTGCGCGGGCCCAGGCCGGTACCAAGAAAAATGTCGGTGATATCGCGGCGACGGCATTTGGTGCCGTTGAGGTAATAAGTGGTCTGGCTGTCGCGGGTGACTTTTCGGCGAATGGAAATCTCCGCGTAAGCCGCGTATTCACCGATCAACGTGCCGTCGGAGTTGTCGAAAACCAGTTCGATGCTTGCCTGGCTCACCGGTTTGCGACTGGTAGAGCCGTTGAAGATGACGTCGGTCA
Organism: Pseudomonas sp. CVAP#3; assembly: GCF_018986375.1. Classification (NCBI taxonomy): domain Bacteria; kingdom Pseudomonadati; phylum Pseudomonadota; class Gammaproteobacteria; order Pseudomonadales; family Pseudomonadaceae; genus Pseudomonas; species Pseudomonas sp. CVAP#3. Next base: position 64,883 of record NZ_JAHMSC010000025.1, on the reverse strand, counting down.
TCGACTCGCCGCGCAAGTTCTTGGCCGAGCTCTCGCCCATCACCCAGCGTACGGCGTCGATGATGTTCGACTTGCCGCAACCGTTGGGCCCGACCACCGCCGCCATGTTACTGGGGAAGTTCACCGTGGTCGGGTCGACGAAGGATTTGAACCCCGCCAGTTTGATGCACTTGAGTCGCACGCTCAGGCAACCGGCAAGGCAGACAACACCAGATCGCAACTGCGCCGGGCATAAGCCGAGAGCACGACGCGAATCTCTGGCAAATCACGAGCCAGCACGGCCGCGAGCAAGCGCTCGAACAGCTCGAGGAACTCACTCATCTCGGCCTTGCGCTGTTCCAGGGCGAGAAAATACGCACGGCTCATGGCCGGTTGCAGGTTCTCGACGGTTTCCTGCAAGTACGGGTTATTGGCGAATGGGTACGCCGCGCGCATCACGCTGAAGCTGTCTTCGACAAAGGCGCGGATGTCCTGACGCTCGTAACTGGCGCTCAGGCGCTGCTGGATTTGCAGGAACGGCGCCATATCGGCCTGAACCTGCCAGCCACTGGCCACTGAATTACCGAGCAGGATGTACAGCTCGCTCATCAGCGTGCACAGGCTCTGCACCTTGTGTGCGGTGAGTTCGGTCACATGAGCACCACGACGCGGCAGGATGGCGATCAGGTGCCGGCGCTCGAGAATCAGCAAGGCTTCGCGAACCGAGCCGCGGCTGACATTGAGGGCCAGCGTGACCTTCTGTTCCTGGATGCGCTCTCCGGGCTTGAGGTCGCCGCGAATGATGCGTTCGGCGAGGTGGTGAGCAATTTGCTCGGCGAGGCTGTCCGGCGCCTTGAACGTCATGGTTTTCCTTCAAACTCTTCGATCTGTACAAGCGGCGCAGTGTAGCGCACTTGCGGGGTGATGGCGCAGGGCCAAGCCAGCGGAATTTGGCACGATTCAAGCAAAAAGCGAGGTATCCCGAGAGGGTCAATAATGAAATAAGCCACTGTTGATCGGCAAAAGCTATTTTCCTGACCCTTAAGTCAGAAAATCATTGACCGAAAGGTCAGACCTGATAAATTCAGGTTCGTCGGTTAACAACAATAATGAGTCTGCGAGGCCTTCCGTGATCCAGTTTTTACTTAACCAGGAACTCCGTAGCGAGCACGCCCTGGACCCGAACCTGACCGTGCTCAACTATCTGCGCGAACATTTGGGCAAACCCGGTACCAAAGAAGGTTGCGCCAGCGGTGACTGTGGCGCGTGTACGGTGGTGGTCGGTGAATTGCAGACCGATGACAGCGGCCGTGAACACATTCGCTATCGCAGCCTCAACTCGTGCCTGACGTTTGTTTCGTCGCTGCACGGCAAACAGCTGATCAGCGTCGAAGACCTCAAGCATCAGGGCAAGCTGCACAGCGTGCAAAAAGCCATGGTCGAGTGCCACGGCTCACAGTGCGGCTTCTGCACACCGGGCTTTGTCATGTCATTGTTCGCGCTGCAGAAAAACAGCGATCACGCCGATTCCCATAAAGCCCACGAAGCCCTCGCCGGCAACCTCTGCCGCTGCACCGGCTACCGGCCGATCCTCGCCGCCGCCGAACAAGTGTGCAGCGCCAAACAGCCCGACCAGTTCGATGCCCGCGAAGCCGAGACCATCGCTCGCCTGAAAGCCATTGCGCCGACCGATACCGGTGAACTGAACAGCGGCGACAAACGCTGCCTGGTACCGCTGACTGTCGCCGATCTGGCCGACCTCTACGACGCCTATCCGCAAGCCAAACTGTTGGCCGGCGGTACCGACCTTGCACTGGAAGTGACCCAATTCCACCGCACGCTGCCGGTGATGATCTACGTCGGCAATGTCGCAGAAATGAAGCGCATCGAGCGCTTTGACGATCGCCTGGAAATCGGCGCCGCCACCGCCCTCTCCGACTGCTACGACGCCCTCAAGGCCGAGTACCCGGACTTCGGCGAATTGCTGCAACGCTTCGCCTCCTTGCAAATCCGCAATCAGGGCACCCTCGGCGGCAACATCGGTAACGCCTCGCCGATTGGTGACTCACCTCCGCTGCTGATCGCTCTGGGCGCACAGATCGTGCTGTGCAAAGGCGAAACCCGTCGCACCCTGGCGCTGGAAGACTACTTCATCGATTACCGGGTCACTGCGCGCCAGGAAAGCGAGTTCATCGAGAAGATCATCGTGCCGCGTGCCAGCGCTGAACAACTGTTCCGCGCCTACAAGGTCTCCAAGCGTCTGGACGATGATATTTCCGCGGTCTGCGCGGCATTCAACCTGCGCATCGAAAACGGCGTGGTTGCCGACGCCCGCGTCGCGTTCGGCGGCATGGCCGCGACACCGAAACGCGCGAAAAGCTGCGAAGCCGCGCTGCTCGGCGCGCCCTGGAACAACACAACGGTGGAACGTGCCTGCGCCGCTCTCGCGCAAGACTTCACGCCGCTCTCGGACTTCCGTGCGAGCAAGGAATACCGCCTGCTCAGCGCGCAGAACCTGCTGCGTAAATACTTCATCGAACTGCAAACACCGCACATCGAGACTCGGGTGACCGCTTATGTCTAACCATCACAAAGTCGAGAAGACCCAAGCCGAACTGGCCGAACTGTTTGCCAAGGACCTGACCACCGGTGTCGGTCGCAGCGTCAAGCACGACAGCGCCGACAAACACGTGTCCGGTGAAGCGCAATACATCGACGACCGGCTGGAATTCCCGAATCAGTTGCACGTTTACGCGCGACTCTCGGACCGCGCCCACGCGAAAATCATCAGCATCGACACTAAGCCCTGCTATGCCTTCGAAGGCGTGCGCATCGCCATTACCCACGAAGACGTGCCGGGCCTGAAAGACATCGGCCCCTTGTTGCCAGGTGACCCGCTGCTGGCCATTGATGACGTGCAATTCGTCGGTCAACCGGTGCTTGCGGTAGCCGCAAAAGACCTGGAAACCGCACGCAAAGCGGCCATGGCCGCGATCATCGAATACGAAGATCTGGAGCCGGTACTCGACGTCGTCGAAGCCCTGCGAAAACGCCATTTCGTGCTGGATAGCCACACCCACAAGCGCGGCGATTCGGCCACTGCGCTGGCGAATGCCGAGCACCGCATCCAAGGCACGCTGCACATCGGCGGCCAGGAACATTTCTATCTGGAGACCCAGATCTCTTCGGTCATGCCGACTGAAGACGGCGGCATGATCGTCTACTGCTCGACCCAGAACCCCACCGAAGTGCAGAAACTGGTGGCGGAAGTACTCGACGTGTCGATGAACAAAATCGTCGTCGACATGCGCCGCATGGGCGGCGGCTTTGGCGGCAAGGAAACCCAGGCCGCCAGCCCGGCCTGCCTCTGCGCGGTGATCGCGCACCTGACCGGACAGCCGACCAAAATGCGTCTGCCACGGGTCGAAGACATGCTGATGACCGGCAAGCGTCACCCGTTCTACATTGAATACGATGCGGGCTTCGACGACACCGGACGCCTGCACGGCATCCAGCTGGAACTGGCCGGTAACTGCGGTTGTTCACCGGACCTGTCGGCGTCGATCGTCGACCGGGCGATGTTCCACTCGGACAACTCGTACTACCTGGGCGACGCGACCATCAACGGTCACCGCTGCAAGACCAACACCGCATCGAACACCGCCTACCGCGGCTTTGGCGGCCCGCAAGGAATGGTCGCCATCGAAGAAGTGATGGACGCCATCGCCCGTCATCTGGGCCTCGATCCACTGGCCGTGCGCAAGGCCAACTACTACGGCAAGACCGAGCGCAACGTCACCCATTACTACCAGACCGTCGAGCACAACATGCTCGAGGAAATAACCGCCGAGCTGGAAGAAAGCAGCCAGTACGCCGAACGCCGCGAAGCGATCCGCCGCTACAACGCCAACAGCCCGATCCTGAAAAAAGGCCTGGCGCTGACCCCGGTGAAATTCGGTATTTCCTTCACCGCCAGCTTCCTCAATCAGGCCGGTGCGCTGATTCACGTCTACACCGACGGCAGCATTCATCTGAACCATGGCGGCACCGAAATGGGCCAGGGCTTGAACGTCAAAGTCGCGCAAGTCGTGGCCGAAGTGTTCCAGGTTGAAATCGACCGCGTGCAGATCACCGCGACCAACACCGACAAGGTGCCGAATACCTCGCCGACCGCCGCGTCCAGTGGTGCCGACCTGAACGGCAAGGCCGCGCAAAACGCCGCCGAAATCATCAAGCAGCGCCTGGTGGAATTTGCTGCGCGCAAGTATGCGGTCAGCGAAGAAGACGTGGAGTTTCACAACGGCCACGTGCGGGTTCGCGATCAGATCCTGACCTTCGAAGAACTGATCCAGCAGGCGTACTTCGCCCAGGTGTCGCTGTCCAGCACCGGCTTCTACAAGACCCCGAAAATCTACTACGACCGTAGCCAGGCACGCGGTCGGCCGTTCTACTACTACGCGTTTGGTGCAGCCTGCGCCGAGGTGATCGTCGACACCCTGACCGGCGAATACAAAATGCTCCGCACCGACATCCTGCATGACGTCGGCGCCTCACTGAATCCGGCCATCGACATGGGCCAGGTCGAGGGTGGCTTCATCCAGGGCATGGGCTGGCTGACCATGGAAGAGCTGGTCTGGAATAACAAAGGCAAACTGATGACCAACGGCCCGGCCAGCTACAAGATCCCGGCGGTCGCCGACATGCCGCTGGATTTGCGGGTGAAGCTGGTGGAAAACCGCAAGAACCCGGAAGACACGGTGTTCCATTCCAAGGCCGTGGGCGAACCGCCGTTCATGCTGGGCATTTCCGTCTGGTGCGCAATCAAGGATGCGGTGGCGAGCCTGGGCGATTACCGGCATCAACCGAAGATCGACGCACCGGCCACACCGGAGCGGGTGTTGTGGGGCTGTGAGCAGATGCGCCAGTTGAAGGCGGTGAAAGCTGTCGATTCCATGGTCGAGGTCGTTTGATGATCGTTCCCACGCTCTGCGTGGGAATGCAGCCCGCGACGCTCTGCGTCGCATTGTGAAGAGCGGACGCGGAGCGTCCATTGATGCATTCCCACGCAGAGCGTGGGAACGATCTGAAGAGGTGGGACATGTACAACTGGATCGACGCCCTCGCCGACCTGCAAACCCAGGGTGAACCCTGCGTGTTGGTGACCATCATCGAAGAGCTCGGCTCGACGCCGCGCAATGCCGGTTCGAAAATGGTCGTCAGCGCCACGCAGGCGTTCGACACCATCGGTGGCGGGCACCTGGAATACAAGGCGATGCAGGTCGCCCGGGAAATGCTTGCCAGCGGTAAACAGGACACCCATCTGGAGCGTTTCACCCTCGGCGCCAGCCTCGGTCAATGCTGCGGCGGCGTCACGGTGCTGCTGTTCGAACCCATGGGCCAGGTACAGGCACAGATCGCTGTATTCGGTGCCGGCCACGTCGGTCGGGCGTTGGTGCCGTTGCTGGCCAGCCTGCCCTGCCGGGTGCGCTGGATCGATTCGCGGGAAGCCGAGTTCCCCGAACAGATTCCCCACGGCGTGCGTAAAATCGTCGCCGAAGAACCGGTGGACGAAATCGACGACCTGCCCGCTGGCAGTTACTGCATCGTCATGACCCACAATCACCAGCTCGACCTGGAGCTCACCGCGGCAATCCTCAAGCGCAACGACTTTGCCTACTTCGGCCTGATCGGCTCGAAGACCAAACGGGTGAAATTCGAACACCGCCTGCGCGAGCGCGGTTTCGACAATGCCGTGCTGCAACGCATGCGCTGCCCGATGGGCCTGGGCGAGGTCAAAGGCAAATTGCCGGTGGAAATCGCCATCTCCATCGCCGGCGAAATCATTGCCACCTATAACGCGAATTTCGGCCAGCACGGCGCGAAGGCCGAACCTATTGCCAAACTGCTGCCCGCCTCGCGCCGCAGTCATGCTTCGAACTAAAAAGCCACGAACCGAGAACGACAATGTCTTTGACTCGCAAAGCCTACCGCGCCGCCATTCTGCACAGCATCGCCGACCCTGCCGTGGTGGGTATCGAAGCCTCCTACGAGTATTTCGAAGACGGCTTGCTGGTGACTGAAAGCGGCCAGATCAGCGCCATCGGCCACGCCTGCGAACTGCTCGCCAGCCTGCCCGCCGACATTCAAGTCACCCATTACCAGGATGCCCTGATCACGCCGGGCTTCATCGATACGCACATTCACCTGCCGCAAACCGGCATGGTCGGCGCTTACGGCGAACAACTGCTGGACTGGCTCAACACCTACACCTTCCCGTGCGAAAGCCAATTCGCCAACAAAGCCCACGCTGAAGAAGTCGCCGGTATCTTCATCAAGGAACTGCTGCGCAACGGCACCACCACCGCACTGGTGTTCGGCAGCGTGCACCCGCAATCGGTGGACTCGTTCTTCGAAGCGGCACGGACGCTCGACCTGCGGATGATCGCCGGCAAGGTGATGATGGACCGCAATGCGCCGGACTACCTGACCGACACCGCCGAATCCAGCTACGTCGACAGCAAGGCGCTGATCGAGCGCTGGCACGGCAAGGGTCGATTGCACTACGCGGTGACGCCACGTTTCGCACCGACCAGCACCCCGGAACAACTGACCCTGGCCGGCCAGTTGCTCAGCGAATACCCCGACCTGTACATGCAGACCCACATCAGTGAAAACCTGCAGGAAGTCGAATGGGTCAAGGAACTGTTCCCCGATCGCAAGGGCTACCTGGACGTCTACGACCACTACAAATTGCTCGGCGAACGCTCGGTATTCGCGCACGGCGTGCACCTGTGCGATGACGAATGCGCACGCCTGGCCGAAACCGGTTCGGCGATCGCTTTCTGCCCGACCTCGAACTTCTTTCTTGGCAGTGGATTGTTCAACCTGCCAATGGCCGAAAAGCACAACCTGAACGTCGGCCTGGGCACTGACATCGGTGGCGGCACCAGTTTCTCGCTGCTGCAAACCCTGAACGAAGCCTACAAAGCCATGCAGCTGCAAGGCGCACGCCTGAGCCCGTTCAAATCGCTGTACCTGGCAACCCTCGGCGGTGCCCGCGCACTGCGCCTGGAAGACAAGATCGGCACCCTGCAACCGGGCACCGACGCCGACTTCCTGGTGCTGGACTACAACGCTACGCCGCTACTCGGCTATCGCCTGAAACAGGCCAAGAGCATCGCCGAGACGCTGTTTGTGCTGATGACGTTGGGGGACGACCGGACGGTGTTACAGACTTACGCGGCGGGCAACCTCGTTCACCAGCGTTAAGTTTTGCAGACATAAAAAATCCCCCGCAGCCATTAGGTTGCAGGGGATTTTTTACATCTGTCAGGCCGCCATCGCGAGCAGGCTCGCTCCCACATTAGATCTGCATCGTGCATAGATCTCCTGTGGGAGCGAGCCTGCTCGCGATGGGCGCGCCGCGGTCTATCAAAGTTTGGCGGTTGGCCGCCCTGGCTTTTTGGTCTGCAACAGGTGCGAGAACACCGCATGCAAATCGTCCGAGGCGCTTTCTTCGTCGAGGTTGAGCTTGCTGTCGATGTGATCCATGTGATGCATCATCAGGTTCACCGCCAGGTCGGCATCGCGGGCCTCGATGGCGTCGATCAGCTGAGTATGTTCATCGTAGGAACAGTGCGAGCGGTTACCGCTTTCATACTGGGCGATGATCAACGAAGTCTGCGACACCAGGCTGCGCTGGAAGCTGATCAGCGGGGCGTTCTTCGCCGCCTCGGCCAGTTTCAGGTGGAACTCGCCAGACAGCCGGATACCGGCACCGCGGTCGCCACGGGAGAAGCTGTCGCGCTCGTCGTTGACCATCTGCCGCAACTCGGCAATCTGTTCGGCCGTCGCGTGTACGACGGCAAGCTCGGTGATCGCCTTCTCGACCAGACGCCGCGCCATGAATACCTGACGGGCTTCTTCGACACTCGGGCTGGCAACCACGGCGCCACGGTTAGGACGCAACAGCACCACGCCTTCGTGGGCCAGACGCGACAGCGCGCGGCGAATGATGGTGCGACTGACCCCGAAAATTTCTCCCAGCGCCTCTTCGCTCAACTTTGTACCGGGCGCCAGGCGCTGTTCGAGGATGGCCTCGAAGATATGCGCATAGACGATATCGTCCTGGGTTCCGCTGCGGCCGGCTTTGCCTGCTCGCGGTTGTTTCTTGAGGGGCTGCAACTGTTCGTTCATGGGCACTCGAGTCGGGAGAACTGCGGCGAATTGACTGTGACTGTAATACGGCACAGAGGGTCGCTGGCAAGTATTGCGTAAAAAACACAGCACATTGTACACAACCGCTGGTGGCAACACGACTGTACGGCCATATACGCCCCCGGCTGTATTGCAACGAGCTGCCACGTTTAAGTTTAGGCTTGAACACCTGGCCCGTGGCGAGGGAGCTTGCTCCCGTTGGACTGCGCAGCAGTCCTGAAACCTGCCGACTCGTTTATTCAGATAACCTCGCTCACACATTACGACCGCTACGCGGCCGAGCGGGAGCAAGCTCCCTCGCCACACGGGTGGCAGCGGACTTTATTCGTATATCAAGAACAAGGAACACCGCGCCATGACCGACGCCACTCACGCGCAACTTCGCCCATTCGCCGACACATCACCTTCGGCCATCGTCGCCGGTTTTATTGCCATGATGACCGGCTACACCAGCTCACTGGTGCTGATGTTCCAGGCCGGCCAGGCGGCGGGCCTGACCAGCGGGCAAATTTCATCGTGGATCTGGGCGATTTCGATTGGCATGGCCGTGTGCTCGATCGGTTTGTCCTTGCGTTATCGCACACCGATCACCATCGCCTGGTCGACGCCCGGCGCGGCGCTGCTGATCACCAGCCTTTCGGGCGTGACCTACGGCGAGGCGATTGGCGCCTACATCACTTGCGCCGTGCTCGTCACTCTTTGCGGCATGACCGGCAGCTTCGAACGTCTGGTCAAACGGATTCCTGCATCACTGGCGGCGGCGTTGCTGGCGGGGATTCTGTTCAAGATCGGCAGTGAAATTTTCGTCGCTGCCCAGCACCGCACCGGCCTGGTATTGGGGATGTTTTTCACCTATCTGGTGGTCAAGCGCCTGTCGCCCCGTTATGCGGTGCTGGCGGCGTTGCTGATCGGCACGGCACTGTCCGGCGGCATGGGCCTGCTGGATTTCAGCGGTTTTCATCTTGAAGTGGCCACCCCGGTCTGGACCACCCCGCACTTCTCCCTCGCGGCGACCATCAGCATCGGTATTCCATTGTTCGTGGTGGCCATGACCTCGCAGAACATGCCCGGCATCGCCGTGTTACGCGCAGATGGCTACAACGTCCCGGCCTCGCCGCTGATCACCACCACCGGCATCGCCTCACTGTTGCTGGCACCATTTGGCTCCCACGGGATCAACCTGGCAGCGATCAGCGCCGCAATCTGCACCGGGCCACACGCCCATGAAGATCGCAACAAGCGTTACACCGCGGCCGTCTGGTGCGGGATTTTCTATGGGATTGCCGGGGTCTTTGGCGCAACGCTCGCAGCGCTGTTCGCCGCCTTGCCAAAAGAGCTGGTGCTGTCGATTGCCGCGTTGGCGCTATTCGGCTCGATCATCAACGGCCTGAGCATCGCTATGGCGCAAGTGAAGGAACGTGAAGCGGCATTGATCACCTTTATGGTCACTGCGTCGGGGCTGACGCTGTTTTCCATTGGTTCGGCATTTTGGGGAATTGTGGCGGGGGTGATTACGTTAATGATTCTGAATTGGCGCAATGCCTGAAATGCAAAAAAAAAACGGCGACCTTCAGGTCGCCGTTTTTTTGAACATCAGGCTACCGGATTGATCGGCTTTTCCGGGTACCAAACGTCCAGCAACGGGCTGACTTCTACGCTGGTCAGCTCGGTGCGGGCTTTCAGCCAGGCTTCAACGGCGGCGCGTTGTTCAGCGCTGACCGAGCCACGTTTTTGCAGGCAAACCAGACCGTAGTCGTCGCCGCCAACGTAGCCGAGGCCGTTAGCTTCCATGGCTTCTTTCAGGAACGCGTCGAGGAAAGCGTCAATGGCTGCATCAGCCAAATCTTCTTTGAAATCCAGGTTCAGTTCGAAACCCAGCTCTTGAAATTCATCGACGCAGAGTTTTTTGCGCAGACGCTGGGAACGGTTAGTCGCCATTGGAACAATCCTCAAAAGTAATAACGGGCGGCACTTTAGCAGTTTAAGCCGTTGTTTGCCCGATTCTCTGGCGGCTTGCGCCTACCGCCGGTAAAAAAATAGCGGATTCGGCCCTCTGCGTACGGCACAAGCCGCTACTCCTTGGGGCATAATGCCGACACTTTCGCGACCACCGAGGGAATTTATTCTCATGCCCTCATCTTTTTCCCCCTCGGCAGTAGGGTTTTATTTCAGATGATCAAATCTTTGCGTCCATTGCTTCTCGCCAGCCTGCTTGTGCCGCTGGCCTTCCCTGTTTCCGCTACCCCGGTCAACACCACCCTGCCACCCAGCGTTGAAAAAGCACTCAAAGCCAGCAAGCTGCAGGACAGCGCCCTGTCGCTGGTGATGATTCCACTCAACGGTCCGGGCACACCGACCGTTTTCAACGCTGACGTTTCGGTCAATCCGGCCTCGACCATGAAACTGGTCACTACCTACGCCGCGCTGGAAATGCTTGGCCCGAACCACCAGTGGAAAACCGAGTTCTACACCGACGGCACCCTCAATGGCGGCATCCTGCACGGCAACCTGTACCTCAAGGGTGGCGGCGATCCAAAGCTGAACATGGAAAAACTCTGGCTGCTGATGCGTGACCTGCGAGCCAATGGCGTGCAGCAAGTCACCGGTGACCTGGTGCTGGATCGCAGCTTCTTCGTCCAGCCGCAACTTCCCGAATTCAATGACGATGGTAAAGACGAGAACAAGCCGTTCCTGGTCAAGCCCGACGCGCTGATGGTCAACCTCAAGGCCTTGCGCTTCGTAGCTCGTAACGACTCGGGCAAGGTGCTGGTTTCGGTCGAACCGCCGATCGCCAGCATTCGCATCGATAACCAGGTCAAAGCGCTTAGCGGCAAACAGTGTTCCGGGGGCGTGCGCTACAACCCGGTGACCCAGGCCGACGGCAGCGTGAGCGTGACCGTTGCAGGCCAGTTGGCCGACGGCTGCAGCTCGCAGACTTACCTTTCACTGCTCGATCATGCGACCTACACCGCCGGCGCCGTACGGGCAATCTGGCAGGAACTGGGTGGCAGCATCCAGGGCAAGGATCGTCTGGCCGCCGTACCAAAGGATGCCAAGGTACTGGCGCGGGCGTTCTCGCCGGACCTGGCGGAAATCATCCGCGATATCAACAAATACAGTAACAACACCATGGCTCAGCAGCTGTTCCTCAGCCTGGGCGCGAAATATCGCACCGATGCCGATGCTGACGATGCAAAAGCCGCACAACGCGTAGTGCGTCAGTGGCTGGCGAAGAAAGGCATCACCGCGCCGCACCTGGTGATGGAGAACGGCTCGGGCCTGTCGCGTGCCGAACGGGTCAGCGCCCGTGAAATGGCGAGCATGCTGCAAGCGGCCTGGAGAAGCCCGTACTCGGCCGAGTTCGTCAGTTCGCTGCCGATCAGCGGCATGGACGGCACCATGCGCAAACGCCTCAAGACCACCGCAATGCGGGGCGAAGCACACGTCAAGACCGGCACCCTGAACACCGTGCGTGCTATCGCCGGTTTCAGCCGCGACAACAATGGAAACACCTGGGCAGTGGTTGCGATCCTCAACGATCCGGCACCTTTTGGTGCGCATACGGTGCTCGATCAGGTGCTGCTGGACCTGTACCGCCAGCCGAAACTGGCAACAGCCGAGTCGGCGCTTTAAGCCTCACTTAAACACTGTGCAACTGTGGCGAGGGAGCTTGCTCCCGCCGGTCGGTCCGCGCTCGGTTGCGCAGCAGCAAAATCAACAAATCGGATACATCTGACCCAACACAATCATCGCCTTCAGGGCCGCTTCGCGCCCCAACGGGAGCAAGCTCCCTCGCCACACAAACCTGAACCGGCCTACACCAGTTCCATCTCAACCCGATCCCGCCCGGCCTGCTTCGCCGCATAAACCCCCGAGTCAGCGCGCAACAGCAAGGCATCAGCCCCCTCCCCGGAACGCCAACTGGCGATACCAAAGCTGGCAGTCACCGTGCCCAGGCCCTCGATAGGCGTATTGCGCAAGCTCTGCCATAGCTCGACGGCCAACGTATGGGCATGCTGCCCGTCGGTGTCCGGACACAGCACCATGAACTCCTCGCCTCCCAGGCGGCAGAACACATCGGTGCGCCGCAAGCGTTGGCGAATGCGCTGACAGATTGCCTGCAACACCCGATCGCCTGCCGCGTGGCCGTACACGTCATTGATACGTTTGAAGTGATCGATATCCAGCATGATCACCGCCAATTCCCCGGTACCGCGCTCGACCCGGGCCATTTCCGTGGTCAGCCGCTCCTGGAAATAGCGTCGATTGTGAATCCCGGTCAGCGCGTCGGTCACCGACAAGGCGCGCAGCTCTTCCTCGACCCGCTTGAGGTCGGAAATATCCGATACATAGCCATGCCACAGCACCCCACCACCGGGCAGTTCTTCCGGCGTTGCCTCGCCGCGCACCCAACGCAGGCCACGTACGGGCAACTGCACACGGTACTCTTCGCGCCACGGGCTGAGCTTTTGCGAAGAGATCCGGATCGAGGCACGCACCCGAGCCACATCCTGCGGATAAATTCGCTGGAAAATAGCCTCGGCATTCTGTTGCAGCACGTCCGGATCGAGCTCGTAAATATCACGGATGCCGTCACTGGCGTAGATCACACTGAAGCGCCCGTCCGCCGCCATCTTGAACTGATAAATACCGCCCGGCACATGCGCGCTGAGTTTCTTGAGCAGCAAATCCCGCGCGGCCAACGCTTCATGCACGCGCTTGCGCTCGGTGATGTCGATGCAGATCGCCAGATGCCCGACCCAAAGCCCCTGCTCATCAAGTACGGCAGTGGCGAGCATGTTCACCGTCAGATGGCTGCCATCCTGACGCACCAAGGTCCATTCACGCGCTTCGTGCCCACCCGCCTCGCCTCCTTCCACCAGCATCGCCTGACAGTTCGGCACCGGCTTGCCGTAACGCTGACTGAGCTCCACGGCTCGCGCCTCCAGCTCAACGGGCAGGTGCAGGCTTTCCAGCGTCATATGCCCCAGCGCATCGACGCTGCGATAACCGAGCATGTGCTCGGCACCGGCATTGAAAGTTGTGATCACACCGCGCAGGTTAGTGGCGATCACCGCCACTTGGGTCGCCGCGTCCAGCACCCCGCGTAACTGACCATGAGCGCCGCTCAACTCCTGTTCTCGCAGGCGTAACTCGCGGGTGCGCTGCTCGACCAGCGCCAGCGCTCGTTGCCGTTGACTGACCAGAATGTAGAGCAAGGCACTGAGCAGCACGCTCAACAGCGTCCCCATCACGATCAGGCTGGCAACCGCCGAATGAGTGGCATGTTCAAACACGCTGCTGGTACGAATATCGAGATCGTAGACATGTTCGCCCAGTCGCAACATCGAGCTGTAATGCAGCGGCTGATTCGCCACCGGGTTGGTAGATTCGTAGAGCGCTTGCGCCTGACCGCCCTGTGCCCGATCACGAATCTGCACCACAAGGTTGTCCTGCCCGGGCAACGGAAAACCATCGACTACCAACTGACGCATGCTGATCACTGCCAGCACATAACCAAGGGGCGTAGCGTCATGAGCTGACGCTGCGGTATAGCGCAAAACCGGCTCGACCAGCAGCACGCCACGGGCATATTCAGGATCGACGCCAATCAGCAGCGTGGGCTCGGACACCGCCATCGCGTTGAGGGTGCGGGCCCGTTCCAGAGTTGCCCGACGTGTCGGTTCCGAGAGCAAATCAAAACCCAGCGGCGCGGCTTTTGAGCCTAGCGCCTGGCTGTACAACACCGGCGCGTATTCATCGCGCAAGGCGGCAGGTTGCAGCTCTGCGGAAGGTGTCAGATCGCGGATGGAAAATCCTGCTTTACCTTGTTCGCGCACCCGTTGCTCGAACGCGGAACGCTCACTGCGGGCAACCAGCGGCGCCCAGGCGTAGGCTTGAGTCCTGTGCAACAGTGCTTTGGTAAAGCCGTCGAACTCTTCACGGGAAACCGACTCGGAGTTGACGAAGAATCGCCGCAGGCTATCAAGGCGCTGCTCCTGATCGTCGAAACGCTCGGTAATCCGGCTCTTGCGTTCGTTGACCAGCATTTGGAAACGCTGCGCCATCTGCTGATGCTGCGCATTGAAGCTGGCCCAGGCGAGCAGCCCCGTCAGTACGCCCCCGGCCAGCAACACCAGCAGCGCAACGAGCCAGGCCGAAACATCTTCACTGATCAAGCCCAGGATCTTGGGTCGTACGGCGTGCAACGGCATAAGCGAAACTCAAAACGCCGGCGTGCTTTGGCGTCACCTTGGCTTTGAGTGATGTTATAGCTATTAGCCATTAGATTAGCCAGCGCAAAAAGACCACAGAACCTCGAAAAATCAAGGCTCTGTGGATCCAATCAGGCCTCAGCGCGCCATGATTTTCCAGGCGCGATGGATCTTGCCGTTACGGGCAAAGTCCGGGTCGATGGTTTGTGCGGTGATCTCCTCGACGGCATAGCGCGCCGTGAGGTTTTCTTCGAGCTGGAACTTGCGGAAGTTGTTGGAGAAATACAACACGCCACCCGGCGCCAGACGGGCCATGGCCAGGTCCAGCAACTGCACGTGATCACGCTGGACGTCGAAGATCCCTTCCATGCGCTTGGAGTTGGAGAAGGTCGGCGGATCAATAAAGATCATATCGAACTCGTCACGGTTGGCTTCCAGCCAGGCCATCACGTCGCCCTGCTCCAGACGGTTCTTGTCAGAGAAACCGTTCAGCGACAGGTTGCGGCGTGCCCAATCCAGATAGGTTTTCGACAGGTCGACGCTGGTGGTGCTGCGCGCGCCGCCCTTGGCCGCATGGACGCTGGCCGTCGCGGTGTAGCAATACAGATTGAGGAAGCGCTTGCCGGCCGCCTCTTTCTGAATCCGCAGACGCATTGGACGGTGATCCAGGAACAGGCCGGTGTCGAGGTAGTCGGTCAGGTTGACCAGCAACTTCACGCCGCCTTCGTTCACCTCGGTGAACTTGCCCTGCGCGCTCTGGCGCTCGTACTGCTTGGTGCCGCTCTGACGCTCGCGACGTTTGACGACCACGCGGTTTTTGTCAATGTTCAAGGCCTGCGGAATGGCTGCCAGCGCATCAAACATCCGCGCCGAGGCTTTTTCCGGATCGATCGACTTCGGTGCCGCGTATTCCTGAACATGGACCCAGTCGTGGTACAGGTCGATGGCCATCGAGTATTCCGGCATGTCGGCATCGTAAACGCGGTAGCAGTCGATACCCTCGCGCTTGATCCACTTGCCCATGGCCTTGAGGTTCTTTTGCAGGCGGTTGGCAAACATCTGCCCGCCTTCGCTCAGGCGCGCCTGTTCAACAACAGGAGCCGGCGCCGGTACAGGTTTGATCGGATTGCCGTTCTTGTTGTACTGACGCTCTTGCGGCTCGACCGGCGACTGATCGTAGGCAGCCTGTTCACGCTCGGCCTGACGCTGTTCCGGGGTACGACGCTCACCGGTGACGAACTGATCCGGCAGCACTTTGATCAGCAGCAATTTGCACGGCAAGGCGCCGTTCCAGAACGAATACTGTTTGTGGCTACGAATCCCCATGCGCTTGCCCAGATCCGGCGCGCCGGTGAACACCGCCGCCTCCCAGTTCAGGCAGGCCTGACGCAGGCGCTCGCCGAGGTTCTGGTAGAGATAGAGCAAGCTTGCCTCGTCGCCCAGACGCTCGCCGTACGGAGGGTTGCAGATCACCAGGCCTTTCTGGTTCTGGTCCGGACGTGGCTCGAAGGTTGCGACTTCACCCTGGTAGATCTTGATCCACTCACTCAGGCCTGCGCGCTCGACGTTATTGCGGCCCGGTTGAATCAGCCGAGGGTCGGCTTCGTAACCGCGAATCCACAGCGGTGGCTTGGCCAGACCGGCAGCGGCGCGGGCGACGGCTTCTTCGTGAAGTTTTTTCCACAGCGCCGGCACATGACCGAGCCAGGCGGTGAAGCCCCACTGCTCGCGACGCAGGTTGGGCGCCATGTCGGCAGCGATCATCGCGGCTTCGACGAGGAACGTACCGACACCGCACATCGGGTCAGCCAGAGCGCCACCTTCAGCCGCGATGCGCGGCCAGCCGGAGCGGATCAGAATCGCTGCCGCGAGGTTTTCCTTCAGCGGCGCCGCACCTTGCTGCAGGCGATAGCCGCGCTGGTGCAGGCTGTGGCCGGAGAGATCGAGGGACAGAATCGCTTCGCCACGGTCCAGGCGCAGGTGAACGCGCAGGTCCGGGTTGAGCTTGTCGATGGACGGACGCTCGCCCGACGGGGTGCGCAGTTTGTCGACGATGGCGTCCTTCACTTTCAGGGCGCCGAAGTGGGTGTTGTCGATGCCCGAGCCGTGACCGCTGAACTCAACGGCCAGGGTGCCGTCATTGAGCATATGGTCTTGCCACTCGATATCCAGCACGCCGTGGTACAGGTCTTCGGCGTCCTTCATCGGGAAACGCTTGAGCACCAGCAGCACCCGGTTAGCCAGACGTGACCACAGGCACAGGCGATAAGCCGTTTCCATGTCGGCGATGCCGCGCACGGCAGAAGTGTGCTCGCGCGCTTCCTCAAGGCCAAGCCCGACGGCTTCCTCGATAAGCAGACCTTCGAGGCCTTTTGGGCAAGTGAGGAAGAGTTCGTAACGATCCGACATGGGAGTTCCAGGGCCTTTAGCAATAAGTGAACGGGCAACGCATTGACCGCTCGTTTTTCAATCAAGCGCTTTTCTTGAAGAGCGCTCGCGTGGCACGAAAGTGTGCCGTCCCACCCTGGCCGCACAGCCAACCAACCGGTTGAATGAGCTTAGATGCCCAGGCAGATAAGAAATTCTATGCAACAAAATGTCATAACTCGACCCTTCGTCGAATAATACCCGAGTGCAACGGGTGGACATTCTCACTAAAGCATTAGCCTCATCATCTAGTGAGAGGCTGATCATACCGGGCTTTGACCAATGACCACGGGAATTACATCGTGTTACTTATGGCCATAGCATCTTTATCGTTACGTCCTTATGACAAAACGATCATTCCCTCGATGTGACGCATTGGTTAGAACTCAACACAGGTTGACGCCGCAACGACGTCAACACCTTGGCTCGTGACGCCGGCAGCGAGCCACCAACGGCAGAAATTTTTCTG
Organism: Pseudomonas sp. CVAP#3; assembly: GCF_018986375.1. Taxonomy (NCBI): domain Bacteria; kingdom Pseudomonadati; phylum Pseudomonadota; class Gammaproteobacteria; order Pseudomonadales; family Pseudomonadaceae; genus Pseudomonas; species Pseudomonas sp. CVAP#3. The sequence continues at coordinate 47,576 of NZ_JAHMSC010000025.1, read as the reverse complement.
CCTGACCTCGATCGAGGTCGACGCGACAAATACAGTCAACAAGTGAGGGAAACACCCTATGAGAAGACTTAAGCGTGATCCGTTGGAAAGAGCATTTTTGCGCGGATATCAATATGGCGTTGGTGGAAAATCCCGTGAGCTTTGCCCCTTTACTCTACCGTCGGTACGCCAAGCCTGGATCAACGGCTGGCGAGAAGGACGCGGCGACAACTGGGACGGTATGACCGGCACTGCGGGAATCCATAGACTCAACGAACTTCACGCCGTCGGCTAAACAGGGCACACACTCCGACACGACAATCTGATTATGTAACGACTTAACCACGCACGTCCTCTCCGGACGGCGGGCTTCGGCCCAGGGGCTCCTTCGAGGAGCCCTTTTTTATTCCTGCAATCAACTCAAAACCAACGATGAAATACTGTGTGGCGAGGGAGCTTGCTCCCGCTGGGCTGCAAAGCGGCCCCTATCCAGACACCGAGTTATTCCTGATGCACCGCATTTGCTGATTTTAGGACCGCTTCGCCCGAGCGCGGACCGACCCGCGGGAGCAAGCTCCCTCGCCACAGAGGCCTCTCATCACACGGGTTGGGTTATCTCAGGGCGGCGATGGCATCCACCGATTCGCGAATCAGCGCCGGGCCCTTATAGATGAAGCCAGAGTAGAGCTGCACCAGACTGGCGCCCGCGGCGATTTTCTCAGCCGCGTGCTTGCCTTCGGTAATGCCGCCCACCGCGATGATCGGCAAACGCCCGGCCAGCTCGGCCGCCAGGACCTTGACCGTGTGAGTGCTCTTGTCGCGCACCGGAGCGCCGGACAAGCCGCCCGCCTCGTCACCGTATTCCATACCTTCGACGCCTACGCGGCTCAGGGTGGTGTTGGTCGCAATCACCGCGTCCATTCCGGTGTCGATCAGCGCTTGCGCCACCTGAACGGTTTCTTCGTCGGTCATGTCCGGTGCGATCTTGATCGCCAGCGGTACACGCTTGCCGTGGCGTTGAGCCAGATCTTCCTGACGCTGACGCAAGGCTTCGAGCAGTTGCTTGAGCGAATCACCAAATTGCAGGCTGCGTAGGCCCGGAGTGTTCGGCGAGCTGACGTTGACCGTCACGTAACTGGCGTGCGCGTAAACCTTGTCCAGGCAGATCAGGTAGTCGTCGACCGCACGCTCAACCGGCGTGTCGAAGTTCTTGCCGATGTTGATCCCCAGCACGCCCTTGTATTTGGCTGCCGCCACACGCGCCAGCAAATGATCGACGCCGAGGTTGTTGAACCCCATGCGGTTGATGATCGCCTCGGCTTGCGGCAAGCGGAAAATCCGTGGCTTTGGATTGCCCGGTTGCAGACGCGGGGTGATGGTGCCAATTTCAACGAAGCCGAAACCCAATTGCGCAAACCCGTCGATGGCCGCCCCGTTCTTGTCCAGACCGGCTGCCAGACCCACCGGGTTTGGAAAGTCCAGGCCCATGACATTCACTGGCAACTGCGCTGGCGCCTTGCACAGCAAGCCATTGAGACCCAAACGCCCACCTGCGCCGATCAGGTCCAGGGACAGATCGTGGGAGGTTTCCGGGGAGAGTTTGAACAACAGTTGGCGGGCCAGGGTATACATGGGCGGATTTGACTCGGTTGGCGGCGAAATAAGGCGGCGATTATAGCCGTGCATCGGGGTCGCAAGCGAGGTGCGCGATGAAATCAGCCATCAGTGGCATATGCCTTGCACTGGTACTGACATCTGCACCCATGCCAATGGCGGGATGCGTACCAGGTAACGATTAAAAAGGACAACGGCGTCGTCACTTGGCCTGGTTTGCACATGGGGCCTGGGTACGGCGCTTTTTTCATGCAAGGTGCTTATGTGATGACTGAACCTGAAGCAGGACCGCTGGCCTGGGTCAACGGCAGCGATGCCCCGGAAAAGACCGCGATCAACCTCGGTTTCATGGCCCTGAGCGACTGCGCATCCGTGGTGGTTGCGGCGACTCAGGGCTTCGCCCAACCGTACGGGTTGACCCTGAACCTCAAGCGCCAGTCGTCGTGGGCCAACCTGCGGGACAAACTGGTCAGCGGCGAACTGGATGCCGCCCACAGCCTCTATGGTTTGATCTATGCGGTGCATCTGGGCATCGGCGGCGTCGCCGCGACGGACATGGCCGTGCTGATGGGGCTGAATCAGAACGGCCAGAGCATCAACCTTTCTCATGGCCTGCAAGCGCTGGGCGTGACCGGTCCTGAAGCACTGGACCGGCACGTGCACCAAAGTCGCCCAAAACTCACCTTCGCCCAGACCTTCCCCACTGGCACCCACGCCATGTGGTTGTATTACTGGCTGGCGAGCCAGGGCATCCATCCGTTGCAGGATGTCGATAGCGTCGTGGTGCCGCCGCCACAAATGGTCGCGCACTTGCAGGCCGGACGGATCGACGGTTTCTGCGTCGGCGAACCCTGGAGCGCCAGTGCGGTGAAGCAGAACCTCGGCTTCACCCTGGCGACAAGCCAGACCATCTGGCCCGACCACCCGGAAAAAGTCCTCGGCTGCACCCGCGCCTTCGTCGAGCAATACCCGAACACCGCACGCGCGCTGGTCATGGCAATCCTGGAGGCCAGCCGCTTCATTGAACAAAGCACGGAAAACCGCCGCAGCACCGCGCAACTGTTGAGTGCTGCCGAATACCTGGACGCCCCTCTCGACTGCATCGAACCGCGCTTGCTGGGCGATTATGCCGACGGCCTGGGCAATCGCTGGCAGGACCCTCACGCGTTGCGCTTCCACGGCGGTGGCGACGTCAACCTGCCGTACCTTTCCGATGGCATGTGGTTCATGACCCAATTCCGCCGCTGGGGCTTACTGCGCGAAGACCCGGACTATCTGCAGGTGGCGCGTCAGGTCCAGCAACTTGGTGTCTATCGCGATGCCGCCAGCGCGCTGGGCATCGCGCCCCGGGATCAGGACATGCGCAGCAGCCAGTTGATCGACGGTAAAATATGGAATGGTTCGGACCCGGCGGCGTATGCCCGCAGTTTCAAGCTGCACGCCATGGCCGACACCTCCGCTCTTCTCGCCCGCCGCTGACAGGAGGCTGCAAATATGTTGCGTATCCTGCTGATCAACGACACCGCGAAAAAGGTCGGGCGGCTCAAGGCCGCGCTGACCGAAGCCGGGTTTGAGGTGATCGATGAATCAGGCCTGACCATCGACCTGCCTGCGCGCGTCGAAACGGTGCGCCCGGACGTGATCCTGATCGATACCGAGTCACCGAGCCGCGATGTAATGGAGCAAGTGGTGCTGGTCAGCCGCGACCAGCCTCGGCCGATCGTGATGTTCACCGACGAGCACGACCCGGACGTGATGCGCCAGGCGATCAAGTCCGGCGTCAGCGCCTACATCGTCGAAGGCATTCATGCCGCACGCCTGCAACCGATCCTCGACGTGGCCATGGCACGTTTCGAAAGCGATCAGGCCCTGCGCGCCCAACTCCAGGCCCGCGACCAGCAACTGGCCGAGCGCAAGCGCATTGAACTGGCCAAGGGCTTGCTGATGAAAATGAAGGACTGCAATGAAGAGCAGGCCTACACCCTGATGCGCCGCCAGGCCATGAGCCGCCAACAGAAATTGATCCAGGTGGCCGAGCAGATCATTGCCATGAGCGAGTTGTTGGGCTGAAGCCCTTGCGGCGCCTGCGAAGACGCCATCGCGGGCAAGCCTTGCTCCTACGGATTTTATGTCGGTCACATCATTCGAGCTCGACACAAATCTGTAGGAGCAAGGCTTGCCCGCGATTGGCCGCGACTCGGTTTCACCTGTTGGCACAGATCTCGCTAGGTAAACCACACAGGTAACCAACGGCGGTTGCCCCACCTACGACAAAGACGTCGCATACCCCTTTCGCGCAAGTGCAGCGGGTTGCGGCGTTTTTTCGTTTTGGCCCCACAGCCCGGGGCCGGTGGTGCGGCCGTTGCGGCGCGCCACCGCAAAGCTCATGACTCCCTTCGAGACTCTTCACAGCTGAGGTGCGCGATGAATTCAAGCTTCTGGAAATCCGGCCATACCCCGACACTCTTCTCGGCCTTTCTGTATTTCGACCTGAGCTTCATGGTCTGGTATCTGCTGGGTCCACTGGCAGTGCAGATCGCCGCCGACTTGCACCTGACCACCCAGCAACGCGGGCTCGTGGTGGCCACGCCGATTCTGGCCGGGGCGTTCTTGCGCTTCGTGATGGGACTGCTGGCAGATCGCCTGTCACCAAAAACCGCCGGGCTGATCGGTCAGGTCATCGTGATCTGCGCGCTATTCGGCGCCTGGAAGCTGGGCATCCACAGCTACGAACAAGCGCTGCTGCTGGGCCTGTTCCTCGGCATGGCCGGCGCCTCGTTCGCGGTCGCCCTGCCCCTGGCCTCGCAGTGGTATCCGCCACAGCATCAAGGCAAGGCGATGGGCATCGCCGGTGCGGGTAACTCGGGCACGGTGTTCGCCGCACTGATCGCCCCGATGCTGGCGGCCTCATTTGGCTGGAGCAACGTCTTTGGTTTCGCACTGATCCCGCTGATCCTGACATTGATCATTTTCGCCTGGCTGGCGAAAAACGCACCTGAACGGCCGAAAGCCAAATCCATGACTGACTACCTCAAGGCCCTCGGTGACCGCGACAGCTGGTGGTTCATGTTTTTCTACAGCGTGACCTTCGGTGGTTTCATCGGCCTGGCCAGCGCCCTGCCCGGCTACTTCAACGACCAATACGGCCTGAGCCCGGTCACCGCCGGCTACTACACCGCAGCCTGTGTGTTCGGCGGCAGTTTGATGCGACCACTCGGTGGTGCACTGGCGGATCGTTTCGGCGGCATTCGCACCTTGCTGGTGATGTACACGCTGGCCGCGACCTGCATTGCTGCCGTGGGTTTCAACCTGCCCAGCTCCTACGCTGCATTGGCGCTGTTCGTCTGCACCATGCTCGGCCTTGGCGCGGGTAATGGTGCGGTGTTCCAGTTGGTGCCGCAGCGCTTTCGCCGCGAAATCGGCGTGATGACCGGGCTGATCGGCATGGCGGGCGGCATCGGCGGTTTCGCCCTCGCGGCGGGCATGGGTGCGATCAAGCAGAGCACTGGTAGCTATCAACTGGCCTTGTGGTTGTTCGCCAGCCTCGGTGTTCTGGCCTGGTTTGGCCTGCACGGGGTCAAACGCCGCTGGAGAACTACATGGGGTTCGGCTGCTGTGACTGCCGCGCGGGTATGATGCACCGATGAGCCTGCAATTGAGCTTCGCCGAGGCCAGCGCCATCGGCCCACGGGACGAAAACCAGGACGCCCTGCGCCTGGTCACGCCTGCCGCTGAACTGGCGGCGAGCAAGGGATTTCTGTTCGCCATCGCCGACGGCGTCAGTCAATGCGCCGATGGCGGGCTCGCAGCCAGGGCAACCTTGCAGGCCTTGGCCCTCGATTACTACGCCACGCCGCAAACCTGGGCTGTGGCGCAAGCGCTGGACCGCCTGCTGCTGGCACAAAATCGCTGGTTGCAGGCCAATGGCGGCGGCCAGCCGTTGCTCACCACCGTCAGCGCGCTGGTGCTGCGCGGTCGTCGCTTCACCTTGGCGCATGTTGGCGATTGTCGGGTGTATCGCTGGCACGCCGACCAGTTGCAGCGCATCACTGAGGACCACGTCTGGGAACAACCGGGCATGCAGCATGTGCTCAAGCGCGCATTGGGACTGGATCAGCATCTGGTGCTGGACTTTCTCGACGGCGAATTGCGCGCGGGCGAGAGTTTCGTCCTGCTGAGCGACGGCGTTTGGGCGATACTCGGCGACACCGCCATCGCGGCCATTCTGCGTGATCAACCCGACCTCGACAGCGCGGCGCAAACCCTGGTCAACGCCGCTCATCTGGCCGGCAGTCAGGACAACGCCAGCGCGCTGCTGGTGCGAGTCGACGCCCTCGGCGAAACGAGCATCGGCGATACGCTGATCCAGCTGCAGCAATGGCCATTGCCACCGCCGCTCAAACCCGGTCAGGCCTTCGAGGGCTGGCACGTCGAGAGGCTGCTCGGGCAAAGTCAGCAGTCGCTGATTTACCGTGTTCGTGATGGGCAGCAACAGCCTTGGCTACTGAAGACGCTCCCCTCATCGTTGAACAACGACACCACGGCCGCCCAGGCGCTGCTCTCTGAAGAGTGGTTTCTCAAGCGCGTTGCCGGTCGAAGCTTTCCCGAAGTTCACCCAGCGGCGCAACGTCAACACCTGTATTACGTGATGCGCGAATATCCGGGTATGACCCTGGCCGAGCTGTTCGCGCAAAATGGCCCGTTGCCGCTGCCCCAATGGCAACAACTGGCCGAACGTTTACTGCGGGCGGTGGGCATGCTGCATCGGCGGCAGATCTTCCATCGCGACATCAAACCGGAAAACCTGCTGCTGTCTGAGGACGGCGAGTTACGGCTGCTGGATTTCGGCCTGGCGTACTGCACCGGTTTATCCGAAGACCAATCGAACGCGCTGCCGGGCACCCCGAGTTATATCGCCCCGGAAGCGTTCAACGGGAGTCCACCGACACCGCAACAGGATCTGTATGCCGTCGGCGTGACGCTTTATTACCTGGCCACCGGGCATTATCCCTACGGGGAAATCGAAGCCTTTCAACGTCCGCGCTTTAGCTCGCCTGTCAGCGCCAACCGCTATCGGCCGGATTTGCCGGACTGGCTCGGGCAAAGCCTGGAGCGCGCGGTATGCGCCGACCCGGCAGAACGTTATGAAACGGCGGAAGAATGGTTGCTGCTGCTGGAACAAGGCGAACGGCGTAGTTTGAGTGTACGGCCCAGGCCGCTGCTGGAACGTGAACCGTTGAAGGTCTGGCGGACCTTGGCGCTGGTGTCGTTGCTGATCAATCTGGTGTTGTTGTATCTGCTGCTCCATTCCTGAGTCAAACACGACTCCCTGTGGCGAGGGGGCTTGCCCCCGTGGGTCGGTCCGCGCTCGGGCGAAGCGACCCCAAACCTTCAATCGCGGTGTTTCAGGCAGACCACGGTTTCAGGTTTTACGAGTGCTGCGCACTCGAGCGGGGCGGTGCGGCGTTCCGACAAGCTCCCTCGCCACAGGTCTTCTCCGCGCCATGACTGGGCGCCGCGCTTTGATTTGGTGCAAAAAGCTCAAGCCAGGCACTGCATAACGAAGCGAAACCCAACAAAACCGCGCCCTCCGCCGATTTGGCACGACCACTGCATTACCTTTTCCAACAGACATAAAGCCCGGCCTTCAACGACGAAGGGCGTGCTTCCCGAGAGAACGGGACCAGGACAAAGGCGTCCTCGCTAGGCAACTAGCGAGACGCCTTTTTTTGTTTGCGCAAAATTTGTCGAGCCAGCCTGACCGCCCTGATGAGGCAAGCCTGAGCTCCCCGGAGAACCTGATGAAAAAACTAAAACTGGTGATGATCGGCAATGGCATGGCCGGGGTTCGTACCCTGGAAGAATTGCTCAAGCTGAGCAGCGAGCTGTATGACATCACGGTCTTCGGTGCCGAGCCCCACACCAACTACAACCGCATTCTTCTTTCGCCGGTGCTGGCGGGTGAGCAGACCTTTGAAGAGATCGTGCTTAACGATCTTGATTGGTACCTGGAAAACAACATCAAACTGCTGCTCAACCGCAAGGTAGTGGAAATCGACCGGGTCAAACGTCGGGTCATCGCCGAAGATGGCAGCGAAGCTGAATACGACCGGCTGCTGATCGCCACCGGTTCGACGCCATTCATCCTGCCGATTCCGGGCAACACCCTGGAAGGCGTCATCGGTTACCGCGACATCGCCGACACCCAGGTCATGATCGACACCGCCAAGACCCACAAGCACGCGGTGGTCATCGGCGGCGGCCTGCTCGGCCTTGAAGCGGCCAATGGGCTGATGCTGCGCGGAATGCACGTGACCGTGGTGCACCTCGGCGAGTGGCTGCTGGAACGGCAACTGGACAAAACCAGCGGCCAGTTGCTGCAAACTGCCCTGGAAGGTCGCGGCTTGCACTTTCGCCTGTGCGAACAGACCCAGGCCCTACACGACGCCGGCAATGGCCGAGTCGGCTCGGTACAGTTCAAGAACGGCGACATCATTCCCGCTGACCTCGTGGTGATGGCCGCCGGCATTCGCCCCAATACCGAACTCGCGGAAAAATCCGGCATCCCGTGCAACCGCGGGATTCTGGTCAACGACACGCTGCAAACCTATGACCCGCGCATCTATGCGATCGGCGAATGCGCCAGTCACCGTGGCATCGCCTACGGCCTGGTAGCGCCGCTGTTCGAGCAGGCCAAGGTCTGCGCCAACCACTTGGCGCAACTGGGGTTTGCCCGCTATTCGGGCTCGGTGACCTCGACCAAATTGAAAGTCACCGGCATCGACCTGTTCTCCGCTGGCGACTTCATGGGCGGCGAAGGCACCGAAACCATCACCCTCTCCGACCCGATCGGCGGGGTCTATAAAAAACTGGTGATCAAGGATGACGTGCTGGTCGGTGCCTGTCTGTACGGCGACACCGCGGATGGTGGCTGGTATTTCCGGCAGATTCGTGAGAACCACGCCATCGGCGAGATCCGTGATCACCTGATGTTCGGCGAAAATGCATTAGGCGATGTAGGCCATCAAGGCCAGGACAAAGCCATGAGCATGGCTGACAACGCCGAAGTCTGCGGCTGCAATGGCGTCTGCAAGGGCACCATCGTCAAGGCGATTCAGGAACACGGCCTGTTCAGTGTCGACGAGGTCAAGAAACACACCAAAGCGGCCAGCTCCTGCGGCTCCTGCGCCGGGTTGGTGGAACAGATCCTGATCAACACCGTCGGCGGCGCGGCGGACGTCAAACCGAAAAGCGAAAAAGCCATCTGCGGTTGCAGCGACCTCAACCACGGACAGATCCGCCAGGCGATCCGCGAAGAGCATCTGCTGACCATCGCCGGGACCATGAGCTACCTGAACTGGCGTACCCCGAATGGCTGCGCCACCTGCCGTCCGGCGCTCAATTACTACCTGATTTCCACATGGCCAGGCGAGGCCAAGGACGATCCGCAATCACGGCTGATCAACGAACGGGCCCATGCCAACATTCAGAAAGACGGCACGTACTCCGTAGTCCCTCGAATGTGGGGCGGTGTGACCAATCCTTCGGAGCTGCGGCGCATTGCCGATGTCGCCGACAAGTACAACGTACCCATGGTCAAGGTCACGGGCGGCCAACGCATCGACTTGCTGGGGATCAAGAAGCAGGATCTGCCCGGCGTCTGGAAGGACCTCGACATGCCGTCCGGCCATGCCTATGGCAAATCGATTCGCACGGTCAAAACCTGCGTCGGCAGCGAGTTCTGCCGCTTCGGTACGCAAAACTCCACGCAACTGGGCATCGAACTGGAGCATGACCTGTTCAACATGTGGTCGCCGCACAAGGTCAAGCTGGCGGTCTCAGGTTGCCCGCGCAACTGCTCGGAAGCCGGGATCAAGGACGTCGGAATCATCGGTGTCGACTCTGGCTGGGAGATGTACATCGGCGGCAACGGCGGGATCAAAACCGAGGTCGCAGAATTCTTCGTCAAACTGAAAACCGCTGAAGAAGTGCGCGAGTACAACGGCGCGTTCCTACAGCTGTACCGCGAAGAAGCTTTCTACCTTGAGCGCACCGTGCACTACCTGCAACGGGTCGGCATGGAGCACATCAAGAAAGCCGTGCTGGAAGACCCGGAGCGCCGCAAAGCGCTCAACGACCGGCTGCAATTCTCCCTGTCGTTCGAGCAGGACCCGTGGAAAGAACGCCTTGAGCAGCCGCTGCTGAAGAAGGAGTTCGATGTCATCCCCGTGAAAAACCTGGAGGTGTCGGCATGAACTGGCTGGATATCTGCGCACTCGAAGAAATCAACGCCTTGGGCTCGCGCATCGTCAGCGGCCCCAAAGGTGACATCGCGATTTTTCGCACCAGCGACGACGAAGTTTTCGCGCTCGACGACCGCTGCCCACACAAGGGCGGACCGCTGTCCCAGGGACTGATCTACGGCAAACGCGTCGCTTGCCCGTTGCACAATTGGCAGATCGACCTGGAGTCCGGTCAGGCCCTGGCGCCCGACGTCGGTTGTGCTCATCACCATCCGGCGCGGGTGGAGAACGGTCGGGTCCTGCTAGCTCTGCGGGAAGCAGGCTGATGAGCCGCCAGACGACCGCCTCGACCTGCTGTTATTGCGGGGTGGGCTGCGGCGTACTGATCGAGCATGACGGCGAGCAGATCCTCGGCGTCAGCGGCGACCCGACGCACCCGGCCAACTTCGGCAAGCTGTGCAGCAAAGGCTCTACCCTGCACCTCACCGGCGACCTCGCGGCACGGGCGCTGTACCCGGAACTGCGCCTCGGCAAAGGTATGGCCCGCAGCCGTACCGATTGGGACACCGCCCTCGATCACGCCACCAGCGTGTTCGCCGACACCATCGCCGAGCACGGCCCGGACAGCGTGGCGTTCTATATCTCCGGGCAACTGCTGACCGAGGACTACTACGCCTTCAACAAGTTGGCCCGGGCGCTGGTCGGCACCAACAACATCGACAGTAATTCGCGACTCTGCATGTCGTCGGCGGTGGTCGGCTACAAGCGCAGCCTGGGCGCCGACGCCCCGCCGTGCAGCTATGAAGACCTTGAACTGAGCGATTGCGTGATGATCGTCGGCAGCAACATGGCCTACGCCCATCCGGTACTGTTTCGCCGACTGGAAGAAGCCAAATCCCGCCGACCACAGATGAAAGTCATCGTCATCGACCCTCGACGCACGGACACCTGCGACCTCGCCGACCTGCATCTGGCCATTCTGCCCGGCACCGATGTCGCACTGTTCCATGGGATATTGCATCTGCTGCTGTGGGAAGACTGGGTCGACCGGGAGTTCATCAAGGCGCACACCGAAGGCTTGGCCGAGCTGAAAAGCCTGGTACGCGATTACACCCCGCAAATGGTCGCGCAACTTTGCGGGATCAGCGTTGAACAGCTGCAGCAATGCGCCGAGTGGGTCGGCACCTCAACCAGTTTTCTCTCGCTATGGTGCATGGGGCTGAACCAGTCCACTGCCGGCAGCGCAAAAAACAGTGCACTGATCAACCTGCACCTGGCCACCGGGCAAATCGGTCGGCCGGGCGCCGGCCCCTTCTCGCTCACCGGTCAGCCGAATGCCATGGGCGGGCGTGAAACCGGCAGCTTGTCGAACTTGCTGCCTGGCCATCGCGAAGCAGCCAATGCGCAACATCGCGCCGAAGTGGCGGCTTACTGGGGTGTCGAAAAACTACCTGACACCACCGGGCTAACCGCCATTGAACTGTTCGAACAGGTCCAGAGCGGCAAGATCAAAGCATTGTGGATCGCCTGCACCAACCCGGCGCAGTCGCTGCCGGATCAGCAAACCGTGCGCGCTGCATTGCAGGCTTGCCCATTCGTGGTGCTGCAAGAAGCCTTTCGCACCACCGAAACCGCGCCGTTTGCCGACCTGCTGCTGCCAGCCGCCAGTTGGGGCGAGAAGGAAGGTACGGTGACCAACTCCGAACGGCGGATTTCCCACGTGCGCCGCGCCATTACCGCACCCGGTGAAGCGCGCCCGGACTGGGCGATCACTGTGGATTTCGCACAGCGCCTGGAACAGCGTCTGCGTCCTGGAAAGCCCAGCCTGTTTGCTTTCGAACAATCGGCGCAGGTCTTCGACGAATACAAACAACTGACACGCGAACGGGATCTGGACCTCTGCGGGATCAGCCATGCCCTGCTCGACCGCCTCGGCCCACAGCAATGGCCGTTCCCGGATGGCGCCTTGAACGGAACGCCACGGCTTTATGTGGACGGGATTTTCCCTACCGAGAGTGGCCGTGCACAGTTTGTCGCCGACCCTTATCGCGCCGCCAAGGAGCAGCGTGACGCACGCTTTCCGCTGACCCTGATCACCGGGCGCCTGCGCGATCAATGGCATGGCATGAGCCGCACCGGCACGGCTGCACAATTGTTCGGCCACGTCAGCGAAGCCCTGTTGAGCCTGCACCCTGATGAACTGCGTCGCTATCGACTGCAGTCCGGCGATCTGGTCAACCTCAAAAGCCGTCGAGGCAGCGTGATCGTTGCGGTCGGCAGTGATGACAGTGTGCGCCCGGGCCAGGCGTTTCTGCCGATGCACTGGGGAGACCGTTTCCTCAAGGGTGGCGTCAATACGCTCACGCAGCCGGCGTTCGATCCACTGTCGAAGCAACCCGAACTCAAACACAGCGGCGTGCGTATCGAGCCGGTAAAGCTGCCCTGGCAATTGTTCGCACTGGTTGAGGGCGATGTTCAGCAGCATTTCGAGACCTTACGACCGCTCTGTGAGGACTTTTCCTACGCCAGCCTCAGCCTGGCCGGCCGTGAACGCCCAGCGCTGCTGATACGCGCTGCCAGCGCCCAGGCACCCGACCCGCAACGGCTGCATGCCATCGATCAGCAACTGGGACTCAACGATGGCCCGGTCCTGGCTTACGACGATCCACGGCGCGCCATTGGCAAACGCGTGCGCATCGAGCAGGGCCGGATTACCGCCATTCGCCTGGCCGGTGAAACTCTTGCACAACACTGGCTGCAAAACCTCTGGCTGGAAGGCCGTGCCGACGAACAACTGCGGCGCTGGCTCTTGGCGCCGTTGAGCACGCCACCCGGCAGTGCAGGTGCATCCGTCAGCGCCAACAAAACCCTGTGCAACTGCAAGAACGTCAGTGAAGACGCGGTGTGCGCCGGTATTCGCCGTGGCCTGGATTTACAGGGCCTGCAACAACAACTGGGTTGTGGCACGCAATGCGGCTCCTGTGTCCCGGAAATCAAGCGTCTGTTGGCGGCCAACGTGCAGCCCATCGCAATCACGTCGTGAGGAATTGAACATGAGCGCAAAAGTCTGGTTGGTGGGTGCAGGTCCCGGTGACCCTGAATTGCTGACCCTCAAAGCTGTACGGGCGCTGAACGAAGCCGATGTGGTGCTGATCGATGACCTGGTCAACGACGCGGTGTTGGCGCATTGCCCGCAGGCGCGAATCATTGCGGTCGGCAAACGTGGTGGCTGTCGCTCTACTCCGCAGGCGTTCATTCATCGCTTGATGCTGCGTTATGCCCGCCAAGGCAAGTGTGTGGTGCGGCTCAAGGGTGGCGATCCGTGCATTTTCGGGCGTGGCGGTGAAGAAGCGCAGTGGCTGCGCGAGCGCGAGATTGAAGTGGAGTTGGTCAATGGCATCACCGCAGGCCTGGCCGGCGCAACGCAATGCGATATTTCCCTGACCCTGCGCGGTGTTGCCCGCGGCGTAACTCTGGTCACCGCGCACACTCAGGACGACAGCGAGCTTAACTGGCGAGCCTTGGCCCAAAGCGGTACGACACTGGTGATTTACATGGGCGTAGCGAAACTGAGCTCAATTGGCGAGCAATTGCTCGCCGGTGGGATGGCGGCTGATACGCCCGTGGCGATGATTGAAAACGCTTCATTGCCTCACCAGCGCGAATGTCGGAGCAACCTGACGGCAATGCAGGAAGCTGCCCACAGCTTCCAACTGAAAAGTCCGGCGATCCTGGTGATCGGTGCGGTGGCTGCCAGTGACAATGCCAAGAGATCGCAGCCTGCAACAGCTTCTAGAGAAGAGTTCTGGAACGCTAACCTGGCGTAAGTGCCCTCAAAGGCTCGGACCGCGCTCGGACGATCTTTCAAAAACCAAATCGCAGGCAAAGAAAAGCCCGGCCTAAGCCGGGCTTTTCCGAACTACCAGGCTAATTACTTAGCGGTAGCTTCAACCTGCGCTTCTACGCGACGGTTTGCAGCGCGGCCAGCGTCAGTGCTGTTGTCAGCAATTGGGCGGGACTTGCCATAACCAACCGAGTGAACGCGGTTAGCTTCAACGCCGTCTTTGACCAGAACTTGCTTAACAGCGTCAGCACGACGCTGGGACAGCTTCTGGTTGTAAGCGTCAGGACCGACGTTGTCGGTGTGACCTTCAACTACGGTGGTGGTGTTCGGGTACTGCTTCATGAAGTCAGCCAGGTTCTTCACGTCGCCGTAGCTGTTTGGCTTGACAACAGCCTTGTTGAAGTCGAATTTCACGTCCAGTTGAACGCGAACAACTTCAGCAACTGGAGCTTCTGGAGCTGGCTCTGGAGCCGGTGCTGCAGCTACTGGAGCTGGAGCAACTTTACCGCCAGTGCCGCCGAAGTTAACGCCCAGGCCGATCAGAGCCTGGTAGTCCCAACGACCGTTGTCCAGCTTGTAGTCGGCTTCAACGCCAGCACGAGCGTACAGGTTGTCGGTCATGTACCACTTGGCGCCAGCGCCAGTGGTCAGGTAGGTGGACTTGTCACGACCAGTGTGACCGTCAGCAGCGACGTTGGTCATGCTGCCGTGGGATACACCGCCTTCAACGTAAGGACGGATAGCGTCGCCAACGGTACCGAAGTGGTACTGGGATTTCAGGCCGAAGTGATCGCCTTTGATCCGCTGGTTGCCAGTGTCAGTGTCCGAACGGGTGTATTCGTCTTTGCGATAGGTCGCGTTCACAGAGACGTCGTCGGTCAGGAAGTAGCCGATCGAGACGCCAGGAGTGCGGCCGTTCTGGTAGGAATCGACGCTGTGGTTCCAGGTTTTGCCCCAAAAGGCCTCACCTTCGACCGCGCCTTGGCCTTGTGCCAGAGCGCCGAACGAAGTAGCGGCAATAAGAGAACCAATGGCCAAGCCCAAGGTGTTTTTCAGTTTCATCCGTTAAATCCCCATCTGGTGATTGTAAAGCAGTCCCGCAAACCGGGGGACAACTCGGCGGCAAGTCTATCAGAACTTGCCTACACGTAAGAAATATTTGCGCTGAACTAAGTTTCAGCGATGCCTGCAAATTTCTCACGTAATTTGTCAAGAGCGCGTTTGTACCGCATTTTCGTTGCACTCAAACCCATGTGCATGATGTCCGCGATCTCCTGAAACTCCAACTCTGCGACAAATCGTAGCACCAGAATTTCTCGGTCAATCGGGTTCACATACACTAACCAGCGATCAAGTCCACCCTTTTCCTCAGGTTTCGGCGCCTTCTCTTCAGACGCTTCCTCAAGGGGGTCCAGACTCAAAGCATCCATCAAGCGACGCTTACGCCGTTCCTTCCGATACTGTGTGATGCATTCGTTGTACGTGATGCTGTAGAGCCACGTTTTGAACTTCGATTTGCCCTCGAAGTTCTTCAAACCGTACAACACCTTCAACATCACTTCCTGACAGACATCATCTGCATCACGATCGTTCCCAAGATACCGTGCACAAACGTTAAATAATGTTCTCTGATAACGCCGCATCAGCTCTTCGTAGGCGCGCGTCACGTGAAACAGCTCCGTGTGCGAGCGCGCGACCAACTCCTCATCAGAGAGTTCGCGGGGGTCGTAGCGCATGGATAGCGATTGGGCTTTATTCAAAACAAGTCGGGCCGACAGTCAGGTCAATGTCCGCCGCAGCCCATCGTATCGGGCATTTTGCGGCGGCATACATTAGCAGGGTTTGCCGGGTTAGCGGCTACTAACATGCTGTTCCAGGAGGATCCGATTGGAAAGTGAGACTAGCTCACCCTCATCGGTCAGCAATGTAGTTTTAACCGTGCCGATCTCTTCGATCTGACCTTCGACCTCACCAACACGCACTTGTTGCCCAACCTCATACAACTCACGCACATAGATTCCAGCAAGAATCTGACCGGCGATTTCCCGGCTTCCCAACCCCATGGCCAAGGCAACTGCCAGACCAACGGTAATCAAGACAATCACGATCACATGGTTCAGCAGGTCTGTTTTGACCTCAAGCTGACTGATCGCGACCGAAATACTGATGATGATCACCAGGCCTTGAGCGATACGCCCAAGACCTGCTGCGTAATCCAGTCCTACACCTTCTGCGGCGCCGCGCACCAGCCCATTGGCCAATTGCGCGAGCAGCACGCCCACCAGCAACACCAGCGCGGCGCCGAATACTTTCGGTACATACAACGCCAACATATCGAGCGTAGCCGAAACTCGCTCCAAGCCAAGGGATTCTGCAGCAGAAACCAGGAAAATCAGCAAAACGAACCAATAAACGATCTTGCCGATCAGCGTAGAAATCGGCACCTGCAGCCCTGCGCGGGACAGCAGCTTGGTCAAGCCGGTACCGCCCATCAAGCGATCCAGGCCCAGTTTTGCAAGCAATTTCGAGAGCAGGGTGTCGAGCAGCTTGGCCACGACAAACCCCAGCAGAAGCACTACCAGTGCGCCGAACAGGTTCGGAATGAAGTTCGCTACCTTGGTCCACAACGCGGTCATTGCCGTGACGAGGCTCTGAGTCCAGAGATCAAGTTCCATATTCAATCAGCCTTATCAGCAGTGCGGGCAGCAGGTTTATGACGGGAAACCGGCATGACATGGGCCGATCCGTTATTCAGGGCGATCATCAGCGCGGGCAGCCAGCGGCCCAGCAGGCTGAACAGATCACCGGCACCAACCTGGCGGTTGGCGGTTTTCAGCACACGCCCCAGACAGGCATCGTCGTCACGGGTGGACGGTGATGCCTTGAGCATGTCGCGCAAGGACTGTTCAAACGGATCGTGCATACGCACCTCTCGTGATATCTGTGAAAGACGCGATCAAAATTCTTCGGGTCACATGGCTCTCCCTCATACCCAGCGCAAACGCCGGAACAACCACCACTGCCCCACCCCTACCGTCACCATCATCAGGCAGGCAATCACGAAGCCATAAGGGTTTCCGGAAAAAGGAATTCCGCCGACGTTTATCCCGAGCAAACCGGTCAGAAAACTCATCGGCAAAAAGATCCCGGTGATGATCCCGAAGCGGTACATGATGCGATTCATGTGCACGTTCAAACGCCGGTCTTCAGTCTCAAGCACCAGCCCCACGCGCTCCCGGGTCAACTCCAGCTCTTCCAGGTAACGCGTCAGGCTGTTGTTCAATTCGTTCCAGTAGTCGCCGTCATCGTCGACAAACCATGGCAGTTTTATCCGCGTCAGTTGGCCGAAGATATCCCGCTGCGGAGCAAGGAAGCGCTTCAGTCCGGCCGCTCGCCGACGGATCTGCACAATGGCGCCATGCTCCGGAGTATACCGTTCGTCGGCATCCAGCTTTTCTTCTTCATCATCGACGATTTCGGAGAGATCGCTGACCAGATCCTGCACTTTATGGGTGAGGTACTGAGCCATATAGAGGACCAGTTCGGAGGTGGTTTTCGGCCCCTTGCCCTCAGTCAGTTGCACCAGCAACTCATCGGTGGCGCGCAACGGGCGTAAACGTAGGGAAATGACCCGCTGAGCAGAGGCGAAGATCCGCACCGAGACCATGTCTTCAGGCTCGGCCCCCGGATTGAGGTTGATTCCGCGCAAAAACAGCAACAGCTCGGAGTCCGGCAGCGCTAACAGGCGCGGCCGGGTATTCTCCTCGAGCAGCAGGTCACAGCTGAACTCACTCAGACCGCTGGATTTACGCAACCAGGTCTGAGTTTGCGGGTGACTACGGTCCCAATGCAGCCAAAGGCTTTCATGGGGTTGCAGTTGCAGGTCATCCAGTTCAGTCCGGGCAAGCCAACGCGCACCACCTTTACCATCCAGCACCAGGGCATGCACCAGCCCCCACTGCGCGTTTTCTTCCTCGAACATCCTCACCCCTGGCTTGAATCAGCTGTTTATTCTGGCATTTTCAACGGACTTGGCGAGACGATCACGCCGTTATTGTCCGCGTAAATGTATTCACCCGGACGGAAAGTCACGCCGGCGAAGGTTACCGCAATGTTCAGCTCACCGACGCCACGCCTGTCGGTTTTCATCGGGTGGCTGGCCAGCGCCTGCACGCCCAGGTCGGTTTGCGCGATAACGTCGACATCACGGATGCAGCCGTAGATGACCAACCCTTCCCAACCGTTTTTCGCGGCTTTCTCAGCGATCATGTCGCCCAGCAATGCGCGGCGCAGCGAACCACCGCCATCGACCACCAGCACCTTGCCATTCCCTTTGTGCTCGACCTGCTCCTTGACCAGCGAGTTGTCTTCGAAGCACTTGATGGTAACGATTTCGCCGCCAAAGGAGTCACGGCCACCAAAATTGCTGAACATCGGCTCAAGCACCTGCACCAGTTCCGGGTAGGCATCACACAGGTCGGGAGTAAGGTAATGGTTCATCGAGAAACTCCTGTAAGAGAAAGAACAGATCGTGGGCTGTCGAAAATCGCAGGGGTTACGGTATTGAACGTGTATTCGCCACGGTTAAACATCGATCCCGACGCGATCACCCTTGTAAACCACCTTCAGCATACTCAAGCCAGGGCACTGTGCCTGTACCGGCACGCCGCTGGGCAACTGAAACTCGATACCGTGGCGCTGACAACGCAGGATATTTCCCGACAATGTCGCGCTGCCGAGCGGCGAGCCTTGGTGCGGGCAGCTGTCTATCAGCAACAACGGCTGATTATCCAGCACCAACAGCAGCAGGCTACGCCCTTCAACCTGGAACGTCCGCCGATAACCTTCATTCAGATTGATCAGACGCTCAAGAGGTACGAACATAAGGTCGACTCAACAACCGTTTGTGACCAGAACAGCTCAATGCGTCATATCTTAGCCGTTCACTGATCGGAGTGAAACGCTCTTGTCAGAGCATTCGTACTCAGACGGCTGTCGCCAAATCCGCCTTGCCAGCCAACAACGGCGCCTGCGGATCTGTCAGCCAGCGCTGCACCAACGGCCAGACTTCGGCCTGAGCAGCTTTGCTGACAAGCATTTCAACATGCCCGAAATTGTCCGAAAAACCCTGCTCGCGCCCCAGGCAGATGAACTGCTTGTGCTCGGAACCGATCTGATCGAACAACTTGCGACACGCCCAATCCGGGTCCTGATGATCGCTGGTCGCGCTGACGCCCAAGACCGGCACCTGAACCTCCGCCAGCCCAGCCCACCAGTCTTTCTCGGCATCGCCAAAGCGTCCGAACAAGCCGTACCAGCGCATGCCCTCCAGGGCCAGACCTATCGGCTCGTCCTCCGGACCACGCTTGAGGCGAGAGCCCGAAATTTGCGCGAAACGCTTCAGGATGAACCGCCCGCTCCACTCCACCGGGGGAATTTTCAACGGCCAGTAGGTGCGACTGACCTGCGTACCAAAAAATGCCGCAGAGGCCACGGCAGGCTCACCCAGGTACTGACCACCCAGGTACTGACCACCCAGCGCTGCCGCCAGAGTGATGCCGCCCAGTGAATGACCAATCCAGTGCGGAACCTGACCGCTTTGCTCACGAACGAACGCAGCAATCGCCGGCAGATCGTAACGGGCATAGTCGGCAACGCGGTTCTTTCGATAGTTTTGGTTGCGCTGGGACAAGCCATGACCGCGCATTTCCGGTATCCACACATCAAAGCCGGCACGCGCCAGATAGGCGCCCAGACCAAGGCCTTTGGGGGAAAACCAGAAACGCCGATTGGAAAAGCTGCCATGCAGCAAAATCACCGGAACGCCACGCACAGCGGGCTCATCGGCCATACCCAGGCGGGTAACCGCCAGTTCTACGGTGCCGTCCGGGCTATTGCCGGGTTTCAAACGATAGACGTCCTCGCTCAGATCGCCGCGACGCTCGGCGCTGATCAAGGCGACAGGAAATAGGTTGCTGCTGCTTTGCATAATGCTCTTGCACAAAAAAGGGCGGCATCTACTGGAGCCCGCCCTACTTGAATCTTAAAGCCCCGGTCAGCGGAAAGCCTGACCGGGACTTCATTCACGGATCAGACCGCAGCCTGACCTTCAGCCAGGAAGAACCAGGTTTCCAGTACGGAATCGGGGTTCAACGAAACGCTTTCGATACCCTGCTCCATCAGCCACTTGGCCAGGTCTGGGTGGTCGGAAGGGCCCTGGCCGCAAATACCGATGTATTTGCCAGCCTTGTTACAGGCCTGAATTGCGTTGGACAGCAGCTTCTTGACCGCTGGATTACGCTCGTCGAACAGATGCGCGATGATCCCGGAGTCGCGGTCCAGGCCCAGGGTCAGCTGGGTCAGGTCGTTGGAGCCGATGGAGAAACCGTCGAAGAACTCGAGGAACTCTTCAGCAAGGATCGCGTTGGACGGCAGTTCGCACATCATGATGACGCGCAGACCGTTTTCGCCACGGGCCAGGCCGTTTTCGGCCAACAGTTCCACAACCTGGCTGGCTTCGCCCAGGGTACGGACGAACGGCACCATGATTTCGACGTTGGTCAGGCCCATCTCGTTGCGCACGCGTTTCAGCGCGCGGCATTCGAGTTCGAAGCAGTCACGGAACGACTCGCTGATGTAACGCGAAGCGCCACGGAAGCCCAGCATCGGGTTTTCTTCTTCCGGCTCGTAGAGCTTGCCGCCGATCAGGTTGGCGTACTCGTTGGACTTGAAGTCCGACAGACGCACAATGACCTTTTTCGGCCAGAACGCGGCGGCCAGGGTGCTGATGCCCTCGACCAGTTTCTCGACGTAGAAGCCGACCGGATCGTGGTAACCGGCAATGCGCTTGTCGACGCTTTCCTTGATTTCCGACGGCAGACCGTCGTAGTTCAGCAGTGCTTTAGGGTGCACACCGATCATGCGGTTGATGATGAACTCCAGACGGGCCAGGCCCACACCGGCGTTCGGCAACTGCGCGAAATCGAAGGCGCGATCCGGGTTGCCGACGTTCATCATGATTTTGAACGGCAGTTCCGGCATGGCGTCGACGGAGTTTTTCTTGATGTCGAAGCCCAACTCGCCTTCGAAGATGAAACCGGTGTCGCCTTCAGCGCAGGAAACCGTCACGCCCTGGCCGTCTTTCAACAGCTGGGTGGCGTTACCGCAACCCACGACTGCCGGGATACCCAGTTCACGTGCAATGATCGCCGCGTGGCAGGTACGGCCGCCACGGTTGGTGACGATGGCGCTGGCGCGCTTCATGACCGGTTCCCAGTCCGGGTCGGTCATGTCGGAAACCAGAACGTCGCCCGGCTGGACTTTGTCCATCTCGGAAACGTCTTTGATGATGCGCACTTTACCGGCGCCGATGCGCTGGCCGATGGCGCGACCTTCAACCAGCACGGTGCCGGTTTCTTTCAACAGGTAACGTTCCATGACGTTGGCCTGGGTGCGGCTCTTCACGGTTTCAGGGCGAGCCTGAACGATGTACAGCTTGCCGTCGTCGCCGTCTTTGGCCCATTCGATGTCCATCGGGCACTTGTAGTGCTTCTCGATGATCATCGCCTGCTTGGCCAGTTCGCTGACTTCAGCATCGGTCAGGCAGAAGCGCGCGCGTTCGGCCTTGTCGACATCGACAGTCTTGACCGAACGACCGGCCTTGGCTTCGTCGCCGTAGATCATCTTGATGGCTTTGCTGCCCAGGTTGCGGCGCAGGATCGCCGGGCGACCCGCTGCCAGCGTGCCTTTGTGGACGTAGAACTCATCCGGGTTCACCGCGCCCTGTACGACAGTTTCGCCCAGGCCGTAGGCGCCGGTGATAAACACTACGTCACGGAAGCCGGACTCGGTATCGAGGGTGAACATTACGCCGGCAGTGCCGGTTTCCGAACGGACCATGCGCTGTACGCCGGCCGACAGGGCAACCAGTTTATGGTCGAAGCCCTGGTGCACGCGGTAGGAAATGGCACGGTCGTTGAACAGGGAAGCAAATACTTCCTTGGCAGCGCGAATGACGTTTTCGACGCCGCGGATGTTCAGGAAGGTTTCCTGCTGACCGGCGAAGGAAGCGTCCGGCAAGTCTTCGGCCGTTGCCGAAGAGCGCACGGCCACAGCCATGTCCGGGTTACCGGCCGACAGCGTGGCGAACGCGGTGCGGATTTCGGCGTTGAGCTTCTCCGGGAACTCGGCTTCCATGATCCATTGACGGATTTGCGCACCGGTTTTCGCCAGGGCGTTCACGTCGTCGACGTCCAGCGCGTCGAGGGCTGCGTGGATCTGGTCGTTCAAACCACTTAATTCGAGAAAATCACGATAAGCCTGAGCCGTCGTGGCGAAGCCACCCGGGACCGATACACCGGCACCTGCAAGATTACTGATCATCTCGCCCAGGGATGCGTTCTTGCCCCCCACATGCTCCACATCATGGACGCCGAGCTTATCGAGGGAAACTACGTACTCTACCAAGGTGATCTCTCCACTAACTGTGTTGGAAAAGCTCAGGGCGCCGGCAGCTCATCAGGAGCATTTGCCAGCAATATGGCCTGGACCTGGAAAATAAGTGAGAATGCGGGCCAATCCAGGCCGACAAACCGCGCCTATCATATCCAAGAATCGTCACCAGCTTAAGGCCCAAGGCGCAAATGAAACGATCTGCTTTCTTTATCTCCGATGGCACGGGCATTACAGCCGAAACCCTGGGTCAAAGCCTGTTGGCGCAGTTCGAAAACATTACCTTCAGCAAAGTCATACGACCGTACATCGACAACGTGGACAAAGCGCGGGCCATGGTACAACAAATCAATATGGCCGCCGAAAAGGACGGATTTCGTCCGATCATCTTCGACACGATCGTCAACCAGGATATTCGTGAGATCCTCGCGACCTCCAATGGTTTCATGATCGACATTTTCTCGACCTTCCTCGCGCCGCTCGAGCAGGAGTTGAGCGAACACTCGTCGTATTCGGTCGGCAAGTCCCACTCCATTGGCCACAACTCCAATTACATGGAGCGTATCGAGGCAGTGAACTTCGCCCTCGACAACGACGACGGCGCCCGCACCCACTATTACGACAAGGCCGACCTGATCCTGGTCGGCGTGTCGCGCTGCGGCAAAACCCCGACCTGCCTGTACATGGCCATGCAATTCGGCATTCGCGCGGCCAACTACCCGCTGACCGAAGACGACATGGAGCGCCTGCAACTGCCATCGGCATTGCGCGCCCACAAGCACAAGCTGTTTGGCCTGACCATCGATCCGGACCGCCTCACCGCGATCCGCAACGAACGCAAGCCCAATAGCCGCTACTCGAGCTACGCCCAGTGCGAGTTCGAAGTGCGTGAAGTCGAAAACCTGTTCCGCCGCGAGAACATCGCGCACATCAACTCCACGCATTTTTCCGTGGAAGAGATTTCGGCGAAGATCCTGGTGGAAAAAGGCGTCGAGCGGCGCTTCAAGTAGGAGCTGCCGCGGGTTCGGCTTCAGATCACGAAGAGATCCATGAAACGGTTAACCGGCGTAGCCTCGAGTTTTGCCTGATCCTGGCACAAGGCAAAGATCTGCGCCAACCGTTGCGCAGTGAATCGGGTTGCCAGATTGGCCTTGAACTTGTCCTCCAGCAAGGGAATGCCCTCGGCGCGGCGACGACGATGACCAATCGGGTATTCGACCACCACTTGTCCGGTGCTTGAGCCGTCCTTGAAGAACACTTGCAGGGCGTTGGCGATAGAGCGCTTGTCGGCCTCCAGATACTCGCGGGTGTAACGCGGGTCTTCGACGATGACCATCTTCTCGCGCAACTCGTCGATGATCGGGTGCGCCGCGTGAAACTCGTCTTCGTACTGTTCAGCCACCAGAGTGCCGAAGGCCAGCGGCACGGCGGTCATGTACTGGATGCAGTGGTCGCGATCCGCAGCATTGGCCAGTTGGCCGACCTTGGAAATGATACGAATCGCCGACTCGTGAGTGGTGATAACGATCTTGTCGATTTCATCCAGACGATTGCTCACCTGCGGGTGCAGGGTCACCGCCGCTTCGCAAGCGGTTTGCGCGTGAAACTCGGCCGGGAAGCTGATCTTGAACAGCACGTTTTCCATCACGTAGGTGCCGTACTTCTGCGAGAGGCTGAACGTACGTTTATCGGCGGGCTTGAGCGCCAGATCCTTGTTGGTGTGGCTGAACAGCACGTCGTAGAAACCCCACTGCGGCGCTGTCAACACACCCGGAATGCCCATCTCGCCACGCATGGCGATGTCCGCCAACCGCACGCCACGACTGGAGGCATCGCCCGCTGCCCAGGACTTGCGCGAACCGGCGTTCGGCGCATGACGGTAAGTGCGCAATGCCTGGCCATCGACAAACGCGTGGGACAGCGCCGCCAGCAGTTGCTCGCGATTGGCGCCCATCAGTTTCGCGGTCACCGCCGTCGAGGCGACTTTGACCAGCAGCACATGGTCCAGGCCGACCCGGTTGAAGGAGTTCTCCAGGGCAATCACACCCTGGATCTCGTGGGCCATGATCATCGCGTCCAGTACCGCTCGCATGGTCAGCGGCGCATCGCCGTTGGCCACGCGCTTCTGCGACAGGTGATCGGCGACTGCGACTATCCCGCCGAGGTTGTCGGACGGATGGCCCCACTCGGCAGCCAGCCAGGTGTCGTTGTAGTCGAGCCAGCGGACGATACAGCCGATGTCCCACGCAGCCTTTACCGGATCGAGACGAAAGCTGGTGCCGGGAACACGTGCGCCAAAAGGCACGACCGTGCCTTCAACGATAGGGCCCAGGTGTTTGGTGCATTCGGGAAAGCGCAGGGCCAGCAGGCCACAGCCGAGGGTGTCCATCAGGCAATTGCGGGCGGTGTCCAGCGCCTCTTTGGACTCGATCTTGAAATTGAGAACGTAATCGGCAATGTCCTGCAGGACCTTGTCGTAGTCGGGGCGAATGTTCAGGTCGACGTTGGCGCTCATATTCGACTCCCTACGATGTATGTGTCAGAAAGAATCACCCGGCACGCGCACCCAGCCTTCCATCAACACCCGCGCACTGCGGCTCATGATGGCTTTGGTCACGGTCCATTCGCCATCGACCAGATTGGCCTCGGCGCCAACGCGCAAGGTGCCGGACGGATGGCCGAAGCGCACCGCGTTGCGTGGAATAGCACCCGCGGCGAGGTTGACCAGCGTGCCGTCAATCGCTGCCGCGGTGCCAATCGCTACGGCAGCCGTGCCCATCATCGCGTGGTGCAACTTGCCCATGGACAGTGCCCGGACCAACAGGTCGACATCGCCTGCCGCCACCGGCTTACCGCTGGAAGCGAGGTAGTCGGCAGGCCGTGCGACGAACGCCACCTTGGGGGTGTGCTGACGCTTGGCGGCGTCTTCAAGATTCTGGATCAGCCCCATGCGCAGCGCGCCATACGCACGAATAGTCTCGAACATCGCCAGCGCTTTCGGGTCGCCGTTGATATCGCCCTGCAATTCGGTGCCGGTGTAGCCGATGGCTTCGGCGTTAACGAAGATGGTCGGAATGCCGGCGTTGATCATGGTCACCTTGAGCGTGCCGACACCGGGCACTTCCAGGTCATCGACCAGGTTGCCGGTCGGGAACATCGAGCCGCCTGCACCCTCTTCCTCGGCCGCAGGGTTCATGAATTCGAGCTGCACCTCAGCGGCCGGAAAGGTCACGCCATCGAGTTCGAAATCACCAGTTTCCTGCACCGCGCCGTCAGTGATCGGCACGTGGGCGATGATGGTCTTGCCGATATTGGCCTGCCAGATGCGCACCACCGCGATGCCGTTGCGTGGAACGCGACTGGCCTCGACCAGACCGCTGCTGATGGCGAACGAACCGACCGCCGCCGAGAGGTTGCCGCAGTTACCGCTCCAGTCGACAAAAGGCTTGTCGATGGAGACCTGGCCGAACAGGTAATCGACATCGTGATCGGCCTTGATGCTCTTGGACACGATCACCGTTTTACTGGTGCTGGAGGTCGCCCCGCCCATACCGTCGATTTGCTTTTCATACGGGTCAGGGCTGCCGATCACGCGCAACAACAGCGCGTCGCGGGACGGGCCCGGAACCTGTGCCGATTCAGGCAGGTCTTGCAGGCTGAAGAACACGCCTTTGCTGGTGCCGCCGCGCATATAGGTGGCAGGGATCTTGATCTGAGGTACGTGGGCCATAATGTTCCTTATGCGCCGGAGCAGGACGTCACTGCCCTGCCCCGGCAAGTCGCGTTAGACAGCAACAGCCGATTCAAGGAAGTCCTGGGCGAAACGCTGCAACACGCCGCCAGCTTCATAGATCGAGACTTCTTCAGCCGTGTCGAGACGGCAGGTAACCGGCACCGACACCTGTTCACCGCTCTTGCGGGTGATGACCAGCGTCAGTGTGGCCCGCGGCGTGCGCTCGCCGATCACATCGAAAGTTTCAGTGCCATCGATGCCCAGGGTCTTGCGGTCGGTGCCCGATTTGAACTCCAGCGGCAACACGCCCATGCCCACCAGGTTGGTACGGTGGATGCGTTCGAAACCCTCGGCTGCGATAGCCTCGACACCGGCCAGACGCACACCCTTGGCAGCCCAGTCGCGGGACGAACCCTGACCGTAGTCGGCACCTGCGATGATGATCAGCGGCTGCTTGCGCTCCATGTAGGTTTCGATGGCTTCCCACATGCGCATGACCTGGCCTTCCGGCTCGACACGCGCCAGCGAACCCTGCTTGACCTTGCCATTTTCCTGAACCATTTCGTTGAACAGTTTCGGGTTGGCGAAGGTCGCGCGCTGCGCGGTCAAGTGGTCACCGCGGTGCGTTGCGTAAGAGTTGAAGTCCTCTTCCGGCAGGCCCATTTTCGCCAGGTATTCGCCAGCGGCGCTATCGAGCATGATCGCGTTGGACGGCGACAGGTGATCGGTGGTGATGTTGTCCGGCAGCACTGCCAGCGGGCGCATGCCCTTGAGCGGACGCGCTCCGGCCAGTGCGCCTTCCCAGTACGGCGGACGGCGGATGTAGGTGCTCATCTCGCGCCAGTCGTACAGCGGTTTGACTTTCGGGCCGGTGTCTTCGTGGATGGCGAACATCGGAATGTAAACCTGGCGGAACTGCTCCGGCTTGACCGATGCCTTGACCACTGCATCGATTTCTTCGTCGCTCGGCCAGATGTCCTTGAGGCGGATTTCCTTGCCGTCAGCCGTCAGGCCCAGCACGTCTTTTTCGATATCGAAACGGATGGTCCCGGCTATAGCGTACGCCACCACCAGCGGCGGCGAAGCAAGGAACGCCTGCTTGGCGTACGGGTGAATCCGGCCGTCAAAGTTGCGGTTACCCGACAACACGGCGGTGGCGTACAGGTCGCGGTCGATGATTTCTTGCTGGATCACCGGGTCCAGTGCACCGGACATGCCGTTGCAGGTAGTGCAGGCAAATGCCACAACACCGAAACCGAGTTGTTCCAGTTCAGAAGTCAGACCGGCTTCATCCAGATACAACGCCACGGTTTTCGAACCCGGCGCGAGGGACGATTTGACCCACGGCTTGCGGGTCAGCCCCAACGTGTTGGCATTACGCGCCAACAGGCCTGCAGCGATGACGTTGCGCGGGTTGCTGGTGTTGGTGCAACTGGTGATGGCAGCAATGATCACTGCGCCGTCCGGCATTTGGCCGGGCACATCGTCCCACTGGCCGGAGATGCCCTGGGCCGCGAGATCAGACGTAGCGACACGGGCGTGAGGATTGCTCGGCCCCGCCATGTTGCGCACCACCGAAGACAGGTCGAAGGTCAAGCCGCGCTCGTATTGCGCGCCCTTCAGGCTATCGGCCCACAGGCCTGTGGTCTTGGCGTAATTTTCGACCAACTGCACCTGCTCGTCTTCGCGACCGGTGAGTTTCAGGTAGTCGATCGTCTGCTGGTCGATGTAGAACATCGCCGCGGTGGCGCCGTATTCCGGAGCCATGTTGGAAATGGTTGCGCGGTCGCCGAGGGTCAGCGCGGATGCGCCTTCACCGAAGAACTCCAGCCAGGCTCCAACGACTTTTTGCTTGCGCAGGAACTCAGTCAGCGCCAGCACCATGTCGGTAGCAGTGATGCCCGGTTGCAGCTTGCCGGTGAGTTCGACTCCGACGCTTTCCGGCAGACGCATCCAGGAGGCGCGGCCGAGCATCACGCTTTCCGCTTCCAGACCGCCAACACCGATGGCGATCACACCCAGGGCATCGACGTGCGGGGTGTGGCTGTCGGTGCCGACGCAGGTATCCGGGAAGGCCACGCCGTCACGCACCTGGATCACCGGCGACATTTTCTCCAGGTTGATCTGGTGCATGATGCCGTTGCCTGGCGGGATCACGTCGACGTTCTTGAAGGCCTTTTTGGTCCAGTTGATGAAGTGAAAACGGTCTTCATTACGACGGTCTTCGATGGCGCGGTTCTTTTCGAACGCTTCCGGATCGAAGCCACCGCGCTCGACGGCCAGGGAGTGGTCGACGATCAATTGCGTCGGTACCACCGGGTTCACTTGCGCAGGATCGCCACCTTGCAGGGCAATGGCATCACGCAGGCCGGCGAGGTCCACCAGCGCGGTCTGGCCAAGAATGTCGTGGCACACCACGCGGGCCGGGAACCACGGGAAATCGAGGTCGCGTTTGCGCTCGATGAACTGTTTCAGCGATTCGGTGAGCGTGGCCGGGTCGCAGCGGCGCACCAGGTTTTCCGCCAGTACGCGGGAGGTGTACGGCAGGGTGTCATAGGCGCCAGGCTGGATGGCCTCGACTGCCGCGCGGGTGTCGAAGTAATCCAGATGAGTGCCGGGTAGTGACTTGCGGTGTTCAGTATTCATGCGCGGGGACTCGATCACGGTGGGTACAAAGAGACGGGAGCGCTGACTGTCGCGCTCCCTTGCTCCCTTATCAGCGTTGTTCGATTGGCACGAACTTGCGCTGTTCGACGCCGACGTACTCGGCGCTCGGGCGGATGATGCGGTTGTTGGCACGCTGTTCGAACACATGCGCCGCCCAGCCGGTCAGCCGCGAGCAGACGAAAATCGGCGTGAATAGCTTGGTCGGAATGCCCATGAAGTGGTACGCCGAGGCATGGTAGAAGTCCGCGTTGGGGAACAGTTTCTTCTGTTCCCACATGGTCTTGTCGATGGCTTCGGACACCGGGAACAACACGGTGTCGCCGACTTCGTCAGCGAGCTTTTTCGACCAGTCCTTGATCACTTCATTACGCGGATCGTTGTCTTTGTAGATCGCGTGACCAAAACCCATGATCTTGTCTTTGCGCTCGAGCATCGCAAGAGTGCCTTTGATCGCCTCTTGCGGCGACGCGAAGCGCTCGATCATTTCCATCGCCGCTTCGTTGGCGCCGCCATGCAGCGGGCCGCGCAGGGAACCGATGGCGGCGGTAACGCAGGAGAACAGGTCGGACAAGGTCGATGCGCACACGCGGGCGGTGAAGGTCGACGCGTTGAACTCGTGTTCCGCATAAAGGATCAGCGAAACGTTCATCACCTTGACGTGCAACTCGCTCGGCTTCTTGTCGTGCAGCAGGTGCAGGAAGTGCCCGCCGATAGACTCTTCATCGGTCACGCAGTTGATGCGCTTGCCGTCGTGGCTGAAGCGATACCAGTAGCACATGATCGCCGGGAACGCGGCCAGCAGCCGGTCGGTTTTGTCGTGTTGCTCGGAGAAGTCATGCTCCGGCTCAAGGTTGCCGAGGAACGAGCAACCGGTGCGCATCACATCCATCGGGTGGGCGTCCGCCGGGATGCGTTCGAGCACTTCCTTCAGCGCTTGCGGCAAGTCACGCAGCTTGCTCAGTTTGTTGATGTAGGCCGCCAGTTGCGCCTTGTTCGGCAGTTCGCCGTACAGCAGCATGTATGCCACTTCTTCGAAATGCGCCTGGGCCGCCAGTTCGCGAACGTCATAGCCGCGATAGGTCAGGCCTGCGCCCTCTTGCCCTACGGTGGACAATGCGGTTTGCCCGGCCACCTGGCCACGCAGCCCGGCGCCACTCAATACTTTTGCTTCGGCCATTGCTGTCTCCAATCTTGAATTTGTTAGGGAATCTGCAACATCTAAACGATGAATCGAGTATTGCCGATCAACCCTTTTTCTGGGCAAACAACGCATCGAGCTTCTGCTCGAAGGTGTGGTAGTCGATGCGATCGTAAAGCTCCATGCGGGTTTGCATGGTGTCGATGACGTTCTGTTGCGTACCGTCGCGACGAATCGCGGTGTAGACGTTTTCCGCCGCTTTGTTCATCGCGCGAAAGGCCGACAGCGGGTACAGCACCAGCGACACATCGGCAGCTTTCAGTTGCTCGGTGGTGTACAGCGGCGTGGCGCCGAACTCGGTGATGTTGGCCAGGATCGGCGCTTTGACGCGGCTGGCGAACAGCTTGTACATGTCCAGTTCGGTGATGGCTTCCGGGAACACCATGTCGGCGCCGGCTTCGATGCACGCCGCGGCGCGATCCAGTGCCGACTCCAGACCTTCCACCGCCAGGGCGTCGGTGCGGGCCATGATCACGAAGCTGTCATCGGTGCGCGCATCGACTGCCGCCTTGATCCGGTCGACCATTTCCTGCTGGGAAACGATCTCTTTATTCGGGCGGTGACCGCAGCGCTTGGCGCCGACCTGATCTTCGATGTGAATCGCTGCCGCGCCGAACTTGATCATCGACTTCACGGTGCGCGCGACGTTGAATGCCGAAGAACCAAAACCGGTGTCCACGTCCACCAACAGCGGCAGGTCGCAGACGTCGGTGATCCGGCGTACGTCGGTCAACACGTCATCGAGCCCGGTAATCCCCAGGTCCGGCACACCGAGAGAACCGGCAGCGACCCCGCCACCGGACAGATAAATAGCCTTGAAACCGGCACGCTTGGCCAGCAGCGCATGGTTGGCGTTGATCGTGCCGACCACTTGCAAAGGATGCTCGCTGGCAACCGCATCGCGGAAACGCTGGCCTGGTGTGCTCTTGTTCGAACTCATGACTCACCTCGTGGAGTGGCTGTCTGATGGGCTCCGTCCTGATAGTGACGGGCGATATTGCGTTTTGAAGCGCCGATATGACGACGCATCAACAACTCGGCCAATTCACCGTCACGGTCGGCGATGGCATCGAGAATCCGGTGGTGCTCGGCAAACGCCTGGCGCGGCCGATTGGGCGTGGCGGAAAACTGGATGCGGTACATGCGCACCAGTTGATACAGCTCACCGCAGAGCATTTGCGTCAGCGTACGGTTGCCGCTGCCTTGAATGATTCGGTAGTGGAAGTCGAAATCGCCTTCCTGCTGGTAATAGCCGACACCGGCCTGAAACGCCGCATCGCGCTCGTGGGTTTCCAGCACCCGACGTAACTCGTCGATTTCTTCGGTCGTCATGCGTTCGGCTGCCAGGCGACAGGCCATGCCTTCCAGGGACTCGCGAATTTCGTAGAGCTCAAGCAGTTCGGCGTGACTCAGCGACACCACCCTGGCCCCTACGTGCGGGACGCGGACCAGCAGGCGCTGACCTTCGAGACGATGGATCGCCTCACGCAACGGCCCACGGCTGATGCCGTAAGTGCGCGCCAGTTCAGGCTCGGAAATCTTGCTGCCCGGGGCGATCTCGCCTTTGACGATGGCCGCCTGAATGCGTCGGAAGACGTTTTCGGAAAGGGTTTCCGAATCGTCTGACGCCATCACCGGGGGATCAAGTTGATCCAGCATATTGTCGACACCTCATAAGCCAATGCGCCAAAAACTAACCAATATCGCGCAACCAGTCAAAGGAAAAAGAACTATTGTCGACAATCGTCTAATAAACGCCTTAAGTAAAACCTAAGTAAAGGACAGACCCGCGGCTGGCGCCATAAAACCACCGTGCTAGAATGCCGCCCGCATTTGTCTGTCATCTTTTTATGGCAGGCACTAGAAGGAGCTTGTGCAGCAATGCCAGTCGCCTTGAACTGAAGAACGGACGGCACCGCGCCAGGATCTATGAGACTCAAGCCCTTCACCCTGTTGATCTGTCTACTCCTCTGCCTGCCAGGTCTCGCTATCGCGGGTGAAAAGACTGTGTACGGTCTCAACGAATACGCGCAGTTGGCAGGAATCGACCTGGAAGTCGCGGCCAAACTCGACACCGGGGCCAAAACCGCCTCCCTCAGTGCCCGTGACATCAAGCGCTTCAAACGCAATGGCGAATCGTGGGTGCGCTTCTATCTGGCCATCGACACCGCCCACTCGCACCCGATCGAGCGCCCATTGGCACGCGTCAGCAAAATCAAACGCCGCGCTGGCGACTTCGATCCCGAGGAAGGCAAGCAGTACACCGCTCGCCCGGTGATCGAGCTGGATATCTGCATGGGCACGGCGCTGCGCAGCATAGAAGTTAACCTGACCGACCGAAGTGCATTCCAATTCCCGCTCTTGATCGGTTCCGAAGCCTTGAAACGCTTTGATGCGCTGGTCGACCCGAGTCTTAAATACGCTGCTGGCAAACCCGCCTGCGCCGTCGACGCTCATACCGCAGAGTAATGCCCATGCGCTCCCTTACCCTCCACCTGAAAATCCTGATCACCCTATTGGTGGTGCTGGGCCTTTCAGTTACGGCCTATCAGATTTTCGTGCTGGGCATTCCGGTGACCGAAGACGCCACCGACGACTTGTGGAACATCGACGCCAAGGTCGAGTTCGTCGCCAGTGCCAAGGACCCGGTCAAGATCCAGATGTTCGTGCCTCCGCTGAGTCGCGACTACGTCAGCCTCAATGAAAGTTTTATCTCCAACAACTATGGCGTTGCGGTCAACCGCGTCGACGGCAACCGCAAGGTCACCTGGTCGGCACGCCGGGCCAAGGGCAACCAGACGCTTTACTACCGCCTGGTGCTGACCAAGCGCTACACCGGTGAAAAATCCAAAGTCAAAGGCCCGACCTTCCGCGACAGCATCGCCGTCGAAGGCCCGGAGAAAGTCGCCGCCGACGCCCTGCTCGCGCCGATTCGCCAGCACTCGGCAGACGTCGAGACCTTCATCGGCGAAGCGATCAAACGCGTCAACAATTCCAATGACGACAACGCAAAACTGCTGCTGGCCGGCGATCCGTCACCAGCGCACAAAGCGAAAATCGTCGAGCTGCTGCTGTCCATCGCCCACGTACCGATGGAAAAGGTCCACACCATCCGCCTGGTCGCCGATCAGCCGCAAACCCCGGAGCTCTGGTTGCGTAGCTTCAACGGCACTGACTGGCTGTACTTCAACCCGGAAACCGGCGAGCAAGGCCTGCCTACCGATCGCCTGCTGTGGTGGACCGGCGATGACAACCTGATCACCGTCGAGGGCGGCAAGAAGGCCAACGTCACCTTCAGCCTGAACAACAGCGAAATGAACGCCATTCGCCTGGCCAAGCTGACCGACGAAAATACCGACGCCAGCTTCCTCGATTACTCGCTGTACGGCTTGCCGCTGCAAACCCAGCAAACCTTCATGATCATGGTGATGATCCCGATCGGCGTGCTGGTTATCCTGATCCTGCGCAACCTGATCGGCTTGCAGACCCTCGGCACCTTTACCCCGGTGCTGGTTGCCCTGGCCTTTCGCGAAACCGGGTTGGGTTTCGGCATTACGCTGTTTACAGTGATCACGGCACTGGGGCTTTCGTTGCGCTCCTACCTTGAGCACCTGAAGCTGCAAATGCTCCCGAGGCTGTCGGTGGTGCTGACCTTCGTTGTGGTGCTGATTGCCGCCATCAGCCTGTTCAGCCATAAACTGGGGCTGGAGCGCGGGCTGTCGGTAGCGCTGTTCCCAATGGTGATCCTGACCATGACCATCGAACGCCTGTCGATCACCTGGGAAGAACGCGGCGCCGGGCATGCGTTGAAAGTTGCGATAGGTACGCTGTTCGCCGCCTCTCTGGGACACCTGATCATGAGCATTCCGGAACTGATTTATTTTGTGTTCACCTTCCCGGCGATCCTGTTGATCCTGGTAGGTTTCATGCTCGCCATGGGTCGCTATCGCGGCTACCGCCTGACCGAACTGATGCGCTTCAAAGCCTTCGTCAAGGCCGATTCGTAATGTTCGGTTTCTGGAAGACCTGGAAGGCCCTGCACGCCCGGGGCATCATGGGCATCAATCGGCGCAACGCTGACTACGTACTCAAGTACAACAAGCGCAGCCTGTACCCGATTGTCGATGACAAGATCATCACCAAGGAACGCGCAATCAAGGCCGGCATTCACGTGCCGGAAATGTACGGCGTGATCTCCACCGAGAAAGAAATCGAAAAGCTCGGCGAGATCATCGGCAACCATAGCGACTTCGTGATCAAACCGGCACAGGGTGCCGGCGGTGACGGCATCCTGGTGATCGCCGACCGCTTCGAAGGCCAGTACCGCACGGTTTCCGGAAGGATCATCAGCCATGAAGAAATCGAGCACCAGATCTCCAGCATTCTGACCGGCCTGTATTCCCTGGGCGGTCACCGCGACCGCGCACTGATCGAATACCGGGTGATTCCCGACCAGATCTTCAAAAGCATCAGTTATGAAGGCGTGCCGGACATCCGCATCATCGTGCTGATGGGTTACCCGGTGATGGCCATGCTGCGCTTGCCCACCCGGCAATCCAGCGGCAAGGCCAACCTGCACCAGGGCGCTATTGGCGTCGGTGTCGACCTGGCCACCGGCATGACCTTGCGCGGCACCTGGTTGAACAAATTCATCCTCAAACACCCGGACACCACCAACGCGGTAGATGGCGTGCAACTGCCCTACTGGGACGGTTTCATGAAACTCGCCGCCAGCTGTTATGAGCTGTGTGGCCTGGGCTACATCGGTGTCGACATGGTGCTGGACCAGGAAAAAGGTCCGCTGATTCTCGAACTCAACGCGCGGCCCGGGCTGAATATTCAGATCGCCAATGATTGCGGGTTGACCACGCGCACTCATGCCGTCGAGGCACGCCTGGAAGAGCTGAAAGCCAGAGGGATTACCGAAACACCGCAAGAGCGCGTGGAGTTTGTTCAGCACATGTTCGGGAATATTCCCTCGGCCGAAGGCTAAGCCTTTGTGGCGAGGGAGCTTG
The DNA here is from genome assembly GCF_018986375.1 of Pseudomonas sp. CVAP#3. Lineage (NCBI taxonomy): Bacteria > Pseudomonadati > Pseudomonadota > Gammaproteobacteria > Pseudomonadales > Pseudomonadaceae > Pseudomonas > Pseudomonas sp. CVAP#3. The sequence continues at coordinate 12,832 of NZ_JAHMSC010000025.1, read as the reverse complement.
CTCCCGCTGGGGCGCGAAGCGGCCCTAAAACCTGACAACGCAACCTTACAAGCAGAACACATGTGCCGGTTTTACGGCTGCTTCACCCGAACGCGGACAGGCCGGCGGGAGCAAGCTCCCTCGCCACAGGGTTTGTGCAGTCGCACATGATGTATCTCTTCCCGACATCCCCTCTAGGAGCAAATCCCGCAGAGGACTACAATCGCCACCCCGCCTCGATGGCTGATCTGCCCCGCTCATGTTGACCTGTTCCGTATACCCGCTTCCCTATCGCGCCAACCCCGCCGAGTATTTCGCGGCGATTCGTCATGCCCCGGGCAGCGTGCTGCTCGACAGTGGCCGGCCGAGTGCCGAGCGCGGACGCTATGACGTGCTCAGCGCCTGGCCACTGGCAACACTGGCGGTATCGCCTGACGAAAGTGGCGGCGCATTCCTGCAACGCCTGCGCGCCACGCTGGCCCGGCTCGGCGATGCAGCGATCCCTGCCCCCTACGAATTACCGTTCGCGGGTGGATTGATCGGCTACCTCAGTTACGATTTCGGCCGTCACCTGGAGGCCCTGCCCTCCCAGGCGCTCGATGACCTGCAACTGCCCGACGCGCGCTTCGGCCTGTATGACTGGGCATTGATCAGCGATCACCTGACCGGCAGCAGTCAGTTGGTGTTCCATCCCAACCTGATCGAATCCGAGCGCCAACGCCTGATCGAACTGTTCAGCCAGCCCGCGACTGCAGCTGCCGCGCCGTTCACCCTGAACGGCGCCATGAATCCCGACCTCAGCGCCAGCGACTATCAGCAGGCGTTCGTGCGTATTCAGCAGTACATCCAGGCCGGCGACTGCTATCAGGTCAACTTCGCACAACGCTTTCGCGCGCAATGCCAAGGCGATCCGTGGACGGCATATTGCTCGCTGCGGGCAGCTTGCCCAACACCGTTCTCTGGCTTCCAGAGCCTGCCCGACGGCGGCGCGGTGCTGAGCCTGTCGCCAGAGCGTTTCGTCAAAGTCAGCAAAGGCCACGTGGAAACCCGCCCGATCAAAGGCACCCGTCCGCGCGGGCAGAACGCCGCCGAAGACGCGGCCAACGCCGCCGAACTGTTGGCCAGCCCCAAGGATCGCGCGGAAAACCTGATGATCGTCGACCTGTTGCGTAACGATCTGGGCCGCACCTGCCGCATTGGTTCGGTGCGCGTACCCGAGTTGTTCAGCCTGGAAAGCTACCCCAACGTGCATCACCTGGTGAGCAGCGTCACCGGCGAATTGGCTGACAACAAAGACGCCCTGGACCTGATCGCCGGCAGCTTCCCCGGTGGCTCGATCACTGGCGCACCGAAAATCCGCGCCATGCAAATCATCGACGAGCTGGAACCAACCCGCCGTGGTTTGTACTGCGGTTCGTTACTGTATCTGGACGTACGCGGGGAAATGGACAGCTCGATCGCCATCCGTAGCTTGCTGGCCAAGGATGGCCAGATCTGCTGCTGGGGCGGCGGCGGGATCGTCGCCGATTCGGACTGGCAGGCCGAATATCAGGAGTCCATCACCAAGGTGAAGGTGTTGCTCGAAACCCTGCAAGGCCTTTAAAAACACGCGAACAGAACCTTTGTGGCGAGGGGGCTTGCCCCCGTTGGGCCGCGCAGCGGCCCAGAAATCTTCATTCGTGTTTATCAGATACACCGCATGCACAGGATTTACGACTGCTGCGCCCGAGCGCGGACCGGCCGACGGGGGCAAGCCCCCTCGCCACAGTTCCTCGGCGTCCTTTACAGGCTCAGCTCGCGATTTGAAGCTTTGAGAAACTCCTGCTTCAGCTCGGCAAAGCTGTGCACCGCCGGGAACTGCGGGAACTCGCGGATCACGTTGTCTGGTGCGTGGAACAGGATTCCGGCGTCCGCCTCCCCCAGCATGCTGGTGTCGTTGTACGAATCACCGGCGGCAATCACCCGATAGTAAAGGCTCTTGAAGGACAATACCGACTGACGCTTGGGATCTTTCTGACGCAGTTGATAGCCCGTCACCCGCCCCGTGTTATCCGTAATCAGACGATGGCAGAGCAAGGTCGGGAAGCCCAGTTGACGCATCAGCGGCTGGGAAAACTCGTAGAACGTGTCAGAAAGAATCACCACCTGGAAACGCTCGCGCAGCCAGTTGACGAACTCGATGGCACCGTCGAGCGGCTTCAGGGTCGCGATCACTTCCTGAATGTCGGACAGCTTCAGGTTGTGCTCGTCGAGGATGCGCAGGCGCTGCTGCATCAGCACGTCGTAATCGGGAATATCCCGGGTGGTTGCCTTGAGGGATTCAATCCCGGTTTTTTCGGCAAAGGCGATCCAGATCTCCGGGACCAACACACCTTCCAGATCGAGACAGGCAATTTCCACAAGACACTCCCATTTGTACTGATTATTGAGTTGAGCGAGCAAAAGGACTGCCGAACTCTAGCGAGACATACCGACCGACGCAACGCAGACGAGCGCCCCTGTCGCTTCTGGATTTTGCTACCATCGCCACCATATAGAGCGCTTAGCGCCACCGACCTGTAGGAAACCGCCCCGATGAGCCCATCGTTCGACGTCACTGAACTCGCCGCGACCTATGCCACCAAATCCGCCCAGGACATTCTCAAACTGGCTTTTGCCGAGTTCGGGGACGACCTGTGGATCTCCTTCAGCGGCGCCGAAGACGTGGTGCTGGTGGACATGGCCTGGAAGATCAACAAGAACGTCAAAGTCTTCAGCCTCGACACCGGACGCCTGCATCCGGAAACCTATCGCTTCATCGATCAGGTGCGCGAGCACTACAAGATCGAGATTGAACTGGTCTCGCCGGACCACACGAAGCTCGAACCGTTCGTCAAAGAAAAAGGCCTGTTCAGCTTCTACAAGGATGGCCATGGCGAATGCTGCGGCATCCGCAAGATCGAACCACTGCGCCGCAAGCTGTCCACTGTCAGCGCCTGGGCTACCGGCCAGCGCCGTGACCAGAGCCCGGGCACCCGCAGCCAGGTTGCCGTACTGGAAATCGACAGCGCGTTCTCGACGCCGGAGCGCACCCTGTACAAATTCAACCCGCTGGCACAAATGACCAGCGAAGAGATCTGGGGCTATATCCGCATGCTGGAGCTGCCGTACAACAGCCTGCATGAACGCGGCTTCATCAGCATTGGCTGTGAACCGTGCACCCGCCCGGTGCTGCCAAACCAGCACGAGCGCGAAGGTCGCTGGTGGTGGGAAGAAGCCACGCAGAAAGAATGCGGCTTGCACGCGGGCAACATCATCCAGAAAGCCTGATCCTTCCTGAAGGAGAAGCCGGGCGGCGCTGCGTTTCCCGGCGATGGCTACGACGCGGCCCAACGTCAAACTCAAACAGCACTGAACCGCTGCGCCAATTGCTGTTCGGCGAACTGCTCGATGATGAAATCCACGAACGCCCGCGTCTTGCCCGGCAGCAGTTTGTGTTCGGCGTAGTAGATCGAGATATTGCCGTCATCGACGTACCAGTCCGAAAGTACGCGCTGCAAAGTGCCGGCATTCAGGTAGCCGACCGCAAACGGCATGCTCACCAGCGCAATCCCCAAGCCTTGCGCCGCAGTGGCGCAAGCCGCTTCGGAGTCACTCATGGTCATCCGCGCCTTGAGGCTCAGCGGGCTGTGTTCCTGACGACGGCTGGTCAGTTGCCAGGAACGCACGCGGCCGGTCTGCGGTGAACGAATTAGAATCCCGTCGCAGTCGCTTAAATCATCCGGCTTACGAATCGCCTCGCGTTGCACCAGATAATCCCTGGATGCCACCAACACCCGGTGAGCCGGCGTCAGCTTGCGCGCCACCACCCCTGGCGGCAGTTCAAAACCGCCACCAATTGCCGCGTCAAAGCCTTGGCCGATCAAATCGACCTGGCGGTTATCAAAATGCCAATCTGGATTGATCGCCGGAAAACGCCGCAGAAACTCACCCAGCAGCGGCACGATGTACAGCCGCCCAAACACCGTGCCCATGCTGACTTTCAGCGTCCCGGCCGGACGCCCTTCAGCGCTGGCCAGATTGGCCACCGCGTTCTGAATGGTGTGCAGACTGGCACTGACTTCGCCGAGAAACAACTGACCGGCTTCGGTCAACGTCAGGCTGCGTGTACTACGCTGAAACAGCCGAACACCCAGGCGCGCCTCAAGTTTGGCGACACTTTTGCCTACCGCGGCGGGGGTCAGGCTCAAGCGCCGCGCGGCTTCGGCGAAGCTGCCAACCTCGGCGCTGCGCACGAAGCATTCGATACTGCTGAAGGTTTCCATGGCCGCCACTATAAACTTTTGGTTTACACAGACTATAGCAATGACCGTCTACACAGGGGGTAATCCAGTATCGATACTAGGCTCCATCAACCGAGACATCTCGCCTCGGGACTTTGGAGATCGACATGACCACTCAGAACCTCAGCGGTAAAGTAGCTCTGATCCAGGGCGGTTCCCGCGGTATCGGCGCCGCCATCGTCAAACGCCTGGCCGCTGAAGGCGCAGCGGTTGCCTTCACTTACGTCAGCTCGGCTGCCAAGGCTGAAGAATTGCAGAACAGCATCATCGCCAGCGGTGGCAAAGCCCTGGCCATCAAGGCCGACAGCGCTGATGCAGTCGCCATTCGCAATGCCGTCAACAGCACCGTCGAAACCTTTGGTCGCCTCGATATTCTGGTCAACAATGCCGGTGTGCTGGCCGTCGCCCCGCTGGAAGACTTCAAACTCGAAGACTTCGACCAAACCCTGGCGATCAACGTACGCAGTGTGTTCATCGCGACTCAAGAAGCGGCCAAACACATGACCGCAGGCGGTCGCATCATCAACATCGGCAGCACCAACGCCGACCGCATGCCCTTCGCCGGTGGCGGCCCTTACGCCATGAGCAAGGCGGCGCTGGTCGGCCTGACCAAAGGCCTGTCCCGCGACTTGGGCCCACGCGGTATCACCATCAATAACGTGCAGCCTGGCCCGGTCGATACCGACATGAACCCGGCCCACGGTGAGTTCGCCGAGAGCCTGATCCCGTTGATGGCTGTTGGTCGTTATGGCACCGCCTCCGAGATCGCCAGTTTCGTTGCGTACCTGGTCGGCCCGGAGGCCGGCTACATCACTGGTGCCAGCCTGAGCATCGACGGTGGTTTTGGCGCCTGATTCAGCTTTTTTGCAGCGTAAAAAAACGCCGGGCACCCTTGATCAGGTTGTCCGGCGTTTTGTTGTCCAGTGTTTTCCCGTTACGCCTGCTCGAGTGCCGGCAAACCATACGCGTGCGGCTGGAACGCTTTCAACGTACGCAGAATGCTGTCGGCATGTGCGTACTTTTCGTCGGCCATGGCCGCATCCGGCACTGCAATCGCGGTCATCCCCGCCGCTTTTGCTGCTGTGACGCCAAACGGCGAGTCTTCAAACACCAGGCAATCGCCCGGCGCCACCCCCAAACGTTGCGCAGCGATGAGGAAAATATCTGGCGCTGGTTTGGCCGCGCCGACCTCAGGGTCATCAGCGGTCACAATGGTGTCGAACAGCGCAAACCAATCGCCATGCAAGGTGGTTTTCTGTCCAAAGGACTGACTCGAAGAGCTGGTGCCCACGGCAATCGGAATATTGTTCGCCTTCAAATGCTGAACCAGCTCCTGCGCGCCCGGCATCGCCAGCGCACGCGGAAATCGTTCGCGCATCAACGGCTCGCGGATCAGCAGAAACTCTTCGGCGCTGATCGGCAGCTCCAGCGCCTCGACGACATAGCGCGCCAGATCGCCAGCACCGCGGCCGATTATGTTCTGCTTGATGTGCCAGTCGAAGGTTCGGCCATAGCGTTCAGCAATGATTTGCGTGACCTCGGTGTAGATACCCTCGGTATCGAGCAGCAAACCATCCATATCGAAAATCACGGCCTTGATCGGGCCGAAGTCGAGCGGTGCATTCATCGCATCTGATCCGTTATCAACACAACATTCCGGGAGGCGGCTCAGGTACGGCCAGTGCCTTGATCGATCGAAGCAGGATCGATCAAAGGGCTCAGCAGCATAGCGAGCGCGGTTCACATGCGGCAACTGTTTGCCGCTCCCCGCCCTCAGATCACGGCCTAGGGTGTGTAGTGAGCGCAAGGAAAGCGCCGCACGGTTACTTATAGAAATATAAGAAAATCATTGCATAACTTATGGAAGGCTTATTAAGATCTCATGAACGAAATCTACTGGACCCGCAAAGCCGTAAAGCAACTGCTCAGGGTACACACGGAGCACCGGGTGCAAATCCGCGATGCCGTAACGCAGTTGGAGCGCATGCCCGACGCAATCAACGTCAAGGCGCTGGCCCTGCACAATTGCGGGTATCGCCTGAGAGTCGGTAACTACCGGGTTCTGTTTGACTGGGACGGCTCGGTCCAGGTGGTCAGCATTCAAGAGGTCAAAAAACGTGACGAACGCACCTACTGACATACAAATCATCAACGGCCCGGACGGTGAGCCGGCCTTTGTGGTCATCCCCTACCAGCAATATGTCGCTCAACACGGCGGCACCGAGCTGATTCCTCATCAGGTGGTCAGCCGTATTGTCGACGGCGCCACCCCAATTCGCGCCTGGCGTGAACACTTGAACCTGACGCAGGAAGAAGTGGCAAAGCGGATGGGGATTTCACAACCAGCGTTCGCCCAGCAAGAGGCGGTGAACAAACCGCGCCGCGCCACTCGGGAAAAGATCGCCATGGCGTTCGGGATCAGGGCTGATCAGCTGGAGTTGTGAAGTCCGGGTCATTGCAGGCTCTGGATTCAGGTAGCGCACTAGCATGGGGTGCCAGGGGTCGAGTAACCCAAAACGAAAAAGCCCGGCAATTGGCCGCAATGCTGTTCACTTAAGGAAGTCTGGAGGCCTGAGAAGTATCTGTGGCGAGGGAGCTTGCTCCCGCTGGACTGCGTAGCAGGCCCAATTCAGGGCCGCTTCGCGCCCCAGCGGGAGCAAGCTCCCTCGCCACAACTGCGGATGTGCCTGAAACATCGGCTTAAGTGAACAGCATTACGGCAATTGGCCGGGCTTTTTCAAATCGTATCGCTGGAACCAGTGCGCTTACTTGCCCATAAGCGCGCCGCCGGCTGCGCCACCAAGGCCAGCACCAATGGCGGAGCCAGTCTTGCCGCCCAGCGAGTTGCCGATGACCGAACCACCCGCTGCGCCTACACCACCGCCGATTGCAGCTTTGGCTCGGTGACCTTTGCGTGCGCCGGCAGCACTGCCTGCCGCGCCTGCAACGCCTGCACCGATCGCCGCGCCGGTGCTGCCACCGAGCTTCTGACCGACCACATTACCCAGCGCACCACCCAGGCCGCCGCCGAGCGCTGCGCTGCCATCACCGGCCATTGCGCCTTGAGCGACCAGAAGACCCAGAACCAGAGCAGGCAAAGTTAAACGCATGACATGAACCTCAAAAAGGGTACTGATTAGTAAAAAACCGGATGCTTAAAAAGGCCGTCGGTTCAGTCAAAGAACCGGCCCAACCCTCATGAGCGCGAGGGTTGGACAGTTTATACGCAAAGAGTTTTATCGCAGGCAAAAAAAAAGCCCGCTGGGGAGACGGGCTAATGGAATTGCTTTTTAACGGATGAGTTGAGCCTACGGATATGCTTGTGAAAGAAGCGTGAAAGAAACGCCCGGAAATCAATAATGTTGATACCGCGCATGACAGTCACAAGCCCCCATTAACCTCCTGCACCACGCCACACGCTCAGACACCACTCACAAAAAAACCCGCTCAATGGCGGGGTCAGTCTGATTTTCAATTACTTGCGTACAGGCACGGAGACCTTGGGCATAAACGGCTTTGCGGTGTTTTTTGTCACCGCTGGCAGCCTGGCCTTGCCCGGCTTGGTCGGTGTTTCACCAAACCCCGCCACATAATCCGTCTGGCCACATTGCACACAATTGTTGACCGGATACTCAGCGCCATCATCTTCAATGTAAGGAATGCTCATCTATCAGTCCCTCCAGACAGATCGATACCGGCAAGCAATTGATTGCCTAAAAAAATACCGACCTCCAAGGTTTCTGAGACTAGCCGGTCATTCCCAGACCAATGATTCAATTGTCCAACACCCGACGAACGGCCAGGAAAAGCCTCTGACTTCCTCTACCTGTTTCTGACAGATAAAACGTCAATCAGCCTATTTGAGCGTCACCGCCGTTCCGGTCACAAACACCACCAGCATGCTGCCTCTGCCCGAGGGCATACTGATCTCGAAGTCCACCCCGACCACCGCATCCGCCCGAAGACTCTGCGCACGCTCCTTGAGCTCATCCGTTGCCTGGGCTCGCGCCTCCTTCAACGCCCTTTCCAATGTCTGAGAGCGCCCACCGAAGAAATCCCGCATCCCGGCAAACATATCCCGCACAACGTTGATGCCCTGCACCGATTCGGCGCTGACAATGTCCAGGTAGGCTGCGATCTGGCGACCTTCGATGGATTGGGTGGTGGTTATGATCACGTGGCATTCCTTTATTGACTGAGTATCAGCCATGCTGCTGGCTGAAGCTGGAGAGACATACATACTAAGGACTAAGTTCAACCCGCGGTTTTGATGTTGGGTGCACAGGAGGTTGTATGACGGTATTTTTACTGCTGTACCTATGCACTGACGCCTCCCGCACTGACTGCCAGGTGATACCCGTCGAACACTGGGTACACGCTGACGCTTACAAGCAATGCATGGCTGCAGCCAAAAAGCTGACGATCGATCTCACCGCCAAGAATCGAAAGAGCAATTACTTTGTCTGCGAAACTCAAGTCGGTCAGTGACCGCCAATGAAGACACCTGTTAGTGTTCTTGCATCAGGAAAAAGTCGCTAAGCCGTCTCGACCGATACACCCCATGCCCAGCAACGCCGCTTCGACAGCCTCATCCAACGGCGTATGCGGCTCGCGCCCCAGCACCTCGATCAATCGCGCATTGTCCATCTGCACTGGCGTGCGCCACAAATAACGCATTTCCAGCATTTCACGGAAGGTCACAACAAAAGGCGAAGCCAGTGTCAGCAACCACCACGGGAACGCTGTCACACGCGGCTCCATGCCCGTGTGCCGATAAACAACACGCTGGATAGCACGGCTCATTCGGGTACCGTCGGTATCCAGATGACCAGCCATATGAAATCTTTCGAAGACTTGGAGTGCGGTGCGGCGCTCCAGCAACTCGACCATGGTCCGCGCAACGTCAGGCAGATAGGCCCACTGGTGAGCAACGCCCTGCTCACCTGGATAACTCACTGCTTTGACGGGTCTCCCCGGCTTGATCAAGCCGAGGGAAAACCAGTTGCTACCGGCTCGCGGCCCGAAAAAATCTCCGGCGCGAACGATCAACGCACGAGCACCATTGTCAGCAGCCTTGCGCAAGCGCTGCTCCATCTCCACCCGAATAGCGCCTTTTCGGGTAAGCGGCTGCTGCGGTGAGCTTTCATGCAGTACCGGAAAAGCATCAGGGCCAAAGTTGTAAACCGTGCCGGGCAGCACAATGGTTGCACCCTCGACCACGGCCGCAGCGATGGTGTTGTCGAGCATCGGCAACACCAGTTCCGGCCATCGACGATAGCCCGGCGGATTGACCGCATGCACAATCACCGAGCAGCCTTTCGCGGCCTCGATAACCTCCTGCCGATTCAGCGCATCACCGCGTAACCACGTGATGTCCGCTTGTTGATCGACAGCTTTTTCGAGATGACGTGTTAGCGCGCACACCTCCCAACCGGCGTCTTTCAATTGACGCGCCACTTCCCCGCCAATCCCGCCTGTCGCTCCCAGTACCAGCACTTTATTGCTGTTCATGCCCGACGCCTCAAGGTTATAGAGGGCTTGATCCTGAGCGAATGGACGCTATAGATAAATTGCAGAAGATCAGCGTGACGCTATACATTTATGCATGGCATCGAATATTGGTTGGGAGCTCTATCGATCCTTCCTGGGCGTACTCAATGAAGGATCGCTGTCGGGCGCGGCGCGCTTGCTCGGCATCACACAGCCAACGGTCGGCCGGCACATCGCCGCGCTCGAAAAAGCGCTGGATGTCGTTTTGTTTACACGATCACAAACAGGGCTGATGCCCACCGAAGTGGCACTGACCCTGCGCGCCCACGCACAAACCATGGAAAGTACAGCGGCCTCGATTGAGCGAGCCGCCTCAAGTCAAGGCGCGGCTGTACACGGGATTGTCCGTATTTCAGCCAGCGACGTGATTGGCGTCGAAGTATTGCCGCCCATCATCACCCGGCTTCGCCAACAACACCCGGCGTTGAAAGTGGAACTCGTACTGACTAATCGTGTGGTCGATCTCTTGCAGCTCGAAGCCGACATCGCCGTGCGCATGATGCGCCCCCGCCAAGAGCAGTTGGTGGCACGTCGGATCGGTAAAATCGAACTTGGGCTACATGCGCGTGCCGAGTACTTGAACCAACATGGCATGCCGCGCGACCTCAACGAACTGGCCGGCCATTCGATCATCGGCTACGACCAGCCGAACGCCTTTATCCGCAATATCACCAAGTCCATCAAAGGCATTGACCGCCAGCTCTTCTCACTGAGCAGCGACAGCGATCTGGCGCAGTTAGCATTGATACGCGCGGGGGCCGGTATCGGCTTCTGCCAGGTTCCACTGGCCAAGCGTGATGCAGCATTGCAACGCGTGCTGTCGACGTCGTTTTCGCTGGGATTGGAAACTTGGGTGACCATGCACGAGGACTTGCGTAATAGCCCGCGATGCCGCGCGACCTTCGACGCGTTGGTTGAAGGGTTGCAGCAGTATGCCGATCAGGACGCCCTGGATAATTGAATCGCCAAAGGGGATGGCTTACCCGGCGCAACGCCGTATAAGCACTGACGTTACTGGTGTATTTCGGATCGCAACTGGCAAACCCTGCTTGCGCAGAATTTGCCAGCCTTTGGCACTACATCCGGCGGATTAAGCTTTAGTGTTGATAAGCTCGCCGGTTATCTGCCCATTGCCATTTACAACGCCGGTAGCAGGCGCCTTGGACGGCGTTGCAGCACCCGAGTGTTTGTGTTGGTGCTTTTGCATCAACAGTTGAGCTTGATGATCACCATGCCCAGCCTCTTGAGCGGTTTGTGCGGCGGTCTCGTTGGCTTCTTTCGATGCTGCCACAACGTTACTGGCAACGCTGGTGGATGCAGTGGCCTGATCGGCTTGCGCCTTGGGCTGACTTTGGGCAGAACTGAGCCCGTTGATAGTCACTGGGCTGGAAGCCGGGATTGCTCCGATGGACATAGGTAACTCCTGAATAAGTGGATTACACACGCGTGAATCGTTAATGCGATTTGCGTCAACGTTACCTTTTGAGTCCTGCCCTTTGCCTATCCCTCCTCACTCTCAGCCAACGGCGCCGCAGAGCTTAGGTTTCGGGTTGTAGGGTTACCGTCGGATAGAGGTGAAAACTTCGTGGTTTCCCGGAATAAAAAATCTGAAAGCGGCGCATTGAGATAGCGCCTTTGGCAAATACTACCGTTACAATTTGACACTTATTCACTCCCCCAAAGATCAGAGTCATGACTGAAGACTTCGAAGTCCCTAGTCCGCACGAAAAGCAGCTGGAACACGCCACCGAACACGCCCATGCCCGTGGAGACAGTTTCGCCAGCAAGATAGCGGTGATGACGGCGATCATGGCAACCATCGGCGCCATGCTCAGCTATCAGGCGGGCTCCACGGAAAGCGAAGCAGCCATGGACAAGAACAACGCCGCCATCAAGAAAACCGAAGCCTCCAACCAATGGAATTACTACCAGGCCAAATCCAGCCGACAAAACCTCTCTGAACTGGCGATTCACATCCCCGGCCTCGATGCTGCGCACTACACCACCGAAGCGCAACGCTACAAAACTGAAAAAGAAGCAGTGCGCAAGCAGGCGGAGATACTCGAAGCAGAAGCTCGCGAGTGGGATGAAAAATCAGAATTGGTATTGCACCAGCATCACCGCTGGGCCCAGGCAATGACGGCGATTCAGATTGCCATTTCGCTGGCGGCGATCACTTTGTTGACGCGTAAGGAATGGCTGAAACGGGTCGCGTACAGTGCCGCGGGCATTAGCGTCGTGTTGGGTTCGCTGGCGTGGTTGCATCTATAGGTTTTTTGAGGGGGGTGACGTCAGTTCCCCCCCGCCACCCTGACTTTTGAGCACCTATCGTACAATTTCGTGGGAAACAAGGCGCCCTGGATCGAGATCACGGACTCCTTGTCGCTGCATGAGACTTATGAGCTACAAACAGTCGTGCACCGACTTCATCAGAGCGCGGGATTTGGCCCACGGCGGGCCTTGATACAGCGATATGCGGCTCCCATTCTTGTACTTCACGATATCCAGCGTCTCATCGGCCGTCACAATGCTTGGCGCAGTAATCCGGTAGCCGTTTGAAATCGTAGTCTGGGTGGTTTTAGGGATCTCGCGCTGCCAGGCCGGCAGAACGCACTGCGCGTACTCCTTGGGAACCTTGGCAGTGATCTCGCTGACATTCGGCTCACCCGGCACCAAGGAGGCCGGCAAAGAGCACCCAGCCAACGCTGCAACAGCAAGCGCACCTATCAAAACTCGCATAATTGTTCTCTGCAATAAAATGTGGCAAATGTAACGCGAGGCCGGGTAGACATCCAGCGTAATTAAGGGAACGCACTGTTGCATTATTGAGAACAAACCTATCGAAAAGGAACGCTTTCGCGCGTTTCTGAAAGTCGCTCTGCCTCTTGTCGCAAACCCCGCCACGCGTGTAATGCTGTTCACTTAAGCCGATGTTTCAGGCACATCCGCAGTTGTGGCGAGGGAGCTTGCTCCCGCTGGGG